>CAZSJF010000161.1:0-6744 GCA_964606705.1 uncultured Bacteroidales bacterium | reverse complement strand
ATGTTTATGACAAAGACACAATAAGCGAATCAAATCCTATATTTATGTGGGCACCGCCTTTTCCTGTCATCAACGGAGAAAAAACAGAATATGACATCACTATTGCAGAAATGTATGATAATCAGACACCTTATAATGCAATAAAATCAAATCCCAGCTATTATCATCAAAGCGGAATCACTACCACTTTTCTGAATTATCCCGCATCAGCATTAAAATTCAATTCAGAAAACACTTACGCATGGCAGGTAAAGGCTGTCATAAACGGTAATTATATTTCAGAAAGCGATGTATGGACATTCACATATATTTCTCCTTCAAAAAGAACCATGATAAAGAAATCTCCAAATAATAAATCTTTCATTAAACTAAAAAAAGAACCCGACGGCAACTGCTATGAATTACCCGACAATACCCTTAACTTCTCATATTACGAAGAATACTATAAAGAGCCTAAATCAAAACTTAATTACAAAATAATAAATCAGAATAATGAAACTGTTGCCTATTCTGACAAACCTGTATCTTTTGAAGTAAAGCAAGGATTGAACAACTACTCTGTAACTACATGCCCTGAAGGTTTAAACCTGAAAAAAGGATACTACATTCTGGAAGTAATAAACGAAAAAAATGAAAGTTACTTTATGAGATTCCACATTTCTGACACCAATAATTGTGTTACCAGATAATTACCAGGTAATTCAAATCAATAAACTTTCTACTGTGTGACATCTACTTTGTTGCGTAATTTATAAACAGTGTTTCCACATTTAACACTAACATAATATAGACTTAACATTAACTTAACATTCGCAGAATACCTTTGAACTAAAAAGTTTGGAGTTCGGAATTTAGAGTTGGGAGTTATTTATTAAACTCTAAACTCCCAACTTCAAACTCCAAATTAATAAATTTATTATGGCCATATCTAGTATTTTCCAGATTTTAGTTCCGAAAGACAACAAGTTTATCGGATTGTTTGAAAAAGGAGCTGCAAACCTCATGAAAGCAGCTGAATTGTTAAAAGAACTGACAGCAGCACCGGAAGACATCAGCAGAAGAAACTCAATTACCGCAACCATAAAAGAGCATGAAAAATGCGGAGATGATATTACTCACACCATTTTTAACGAACTGAATAAAACATTCATAACTCCATTTGACAGGGATGATATTCAGGGACTGGCATCTTCTGTTGACGATGTGCTTGACGGAATTAACGACTCATGCCAGAAAATAATGCTGTACAACCCTAAAGTGCTCTCGCCTGAATTTGCAAAAATGGCTGAATACATATTTGAATCATCAGAAGAGATCAGCAATGCGGTTATGGATTTAAAAAACATTAAAAATTCCGGAAAGATAAAGGAGGCATGTATCAATATCAACACCATCGAAAATCATGCCGACGAACTGTACCATAATTACCTCTCATACCTTTTTGAAAAAGAAACCAATGCTGTCGAGCTGATAAAGAAAAAAGAAATAATGCAGATCCTGGAAAAAACCGTTGATATGTCAGAAAATGTATCCGATGTAATAAAGTCAATTATAGTCAAAAACTCATAACATATGGTTCTTTTACTTATAATAATTGCTCTTGCCCTTGCCTTCGACCTTATTAACGGTTTCCATGACGCAGCTAACTCAATAGCTACAATTGTTTCCACAAAAGTTCTGTCGCCATTTGCAGCAGTCCTCTGGGCAGCTTTTTTCAATTTCGTTGCTTTCATGATATTCAAACTGAACATTGCCGACACTATATCAAAGACTGTAAACACTGACATGATAAACCTGTGGGTTATCCTCTGCGGACTTATTGCCGCAATAATATGGAACCTTATAACATGGTATTTCGGTATTCCTTCAAGTTCCTCACATACGCTAATAGGAGGATTTTCAGGCGCAGCCATTGCACACGCAGGTTTCAGCGTTGTAAACTTTCATATAATAATGAGGATTGCAGCATTCATTTTCCTGGCACCTTTCATAGGGATGCTGATATCATATATTGCAACCCTGATCATTTTATGGACAATGCGGCGGTTTAACCCGCATAAGACAGATAAATGGTTCCGCAGGGGGCAGTTGTTGTCATCAGCTGCTTTCAGCATTGGCCACGGCGGTAATGATGCACAGAAGGTAATGGGTATTATCGGTGCAGCAGTGCTGGTTTATCTTAATGTAAACGGGTTAACAGCACATGATGTTCCATCATGGCTCAATGTTTCAATGGAAGTTGTGAACGGAAAAAAACATCTCTCTGTCCCTAACTGGGTGCCTTTTGCCTGTTACACAGCTATCGCAGCAGGAACCATGTTAGGCGGATGGCGGATTGTAAAAACCATGGGGACAAAAATCACGAAAATAACCCCGCTCGAAGGAGTGGCTGCCGAAACAGGCGGTGCTATCACCCTCTTTCTTACCGAGCATTTAAAAATACCCGTTTCAACTACGCACACAATCACAGGCAGCATAGTCGGGGTTGGAATCACAAAAGGCCTCTCAGCAGTGAAATGGGGTGTTACAATTAATCTGTTGTGGGCATGGATACTCACTATTCCTGTATCAGCTATTGTCGGTGCATTGATTTATTATCTTATCTCAATATTTGTATGATACCGCCTTCCTCCTATAAAGAAAAACTGCAGTAAAATAAATCCGGTTATTGATTTTCAGCTTTCTTTAATGTAAATGAAAAAGTAGAGCCTACACCGGGAGTGCTTCTTACATTAACACTTTGCCCGTGTGCTTCAACAATATGCTTGACTATCGCCAGGCCCAATCCTGACCCCCCCTGTTCACGCGACCTGCTTTTATCAACCCTGAAAAAACGTTCAAACAACCGCGGTAAATAAATCTCTTCAACGCCTATGCCGTTGTCAGCAATTTCAACAAGAATATTTTCGTCCATATCATAAAAGCTGATCTTTGTCTTGCCTCCTGTATTTCCATATTTAATGGAATTATCAATAAGATTAACCATTACATGGCGTATGTTTTCCTTATCGGCAAACACATAAACAGGATTTTCGGAATTTTTTCCGGGATACAGAAATATATTCTTCTGTCTTGCTTTTATTTCAAGCAGTTCTATCACCTCCTTCGTCAAAGCCACTATATCAAAAGATGAGAAATCCAGTTTTATTTCTCCCGATTCAAGCTTTGAAATAATATCCAGATCTTCAATTAACGAAACCATCCTCTCAACATTTTTTTCCGCCTTCATCAGGTAATCCTTATTAACCTGCTTATCTTCTATCGCACCATCCAGTAAAGTAGATATATAACCCTGAATATTGAACACAGGGGTTTTTAATTCATGAGAAACATTCCCTATAAAGCTTCTGCGGTACTCTTCCAGTTTTTTCAGTTGTTCAATCTCTTCTCTTCTGTCATTCATCAATGTAACAACATCACTGTTCACATCATTAATCACATCCCTGCCAAGGTCAAGTTTCTCAAACTTGCTTCCCTTGGGTGCCTTATGAGAATGGATGGTCTTATAAATAACCTTGATTTTATCATAAAGAAATTCCTTGAGGGCATATTTATAAACAAAATATGAAAAAATAAAAAGCAGCAGGCTTACAACAAAAATCACTGCAATATTAAAATAAGCATAGGACAATAAACATAAAACCGCATAAAAAATATTGAAAGCAATAATTATTAGCAGGGAAGTGAGTAATGCTATGTTCTGAGGACTGGAGAATTTCATAAACTTTCGTATTTATAACCAACGCCCTTTATCGTTTTAATGTTGGTGATACCTAATCTTTCCCTTATTTTTCTGATATGCACATCTATTGTCCTGTCACCTACAATTACATCATCTCCCCATATCTTAGAATATATCTCTTCACGGGCAAACACTTTATCAGGCTTGGAAGCCAATAATGCGAGCAGTTCAAACTCTTTCTTCGGCAATACATATTCTTTTCCGTCCTTGGTTACAATATATTTTTCGCGGTTTATTACCAGGTCTGATGTTTTGACTTCTTCTGCTATAGTTCCCTTTTCCGAAAACCTTCGTAAAAGAGCTTTTACTTTACCGACAAGTATTGCAGGTTTTACAGGCTTTGTAATATAATCGTCAGCTCCGGCATCCAGACCGGCAATCTGTGAGTAATCTTCTCCTCTTGCCGTAAGGAAAGTAATGACAGGGTTATTTAAATCAGGGATCTGCCTTAAAAGTTTACAGGTTTCAATACCATCCATTTCAGGCATCATAACATCAAGGATAATCAGGTGGGGCTTATACTGCTTTGCTATATCAACAGCTTCCTTCCCCGTTCCGGCTGTAAAAACCGTAAACCCTTCCTTCCTTAGATTATATCCGACAAATTCCAGAACATCAGATTCATCATCAACAATAAGTATCTTATAATCCATAAAGCTATCAGGATAGTATCAAAAAAAATAAAATTAATATTGAGTCTCTTTATTTCTCAACAGGCAATTCTGCATCTATCACTTCATGCCATGGCAGCCCGTATTTGCCAAGCAGTTCCATGAACGGGTCAGGGTTAAATTCCTCAACATTGAAAACGCCTTTGCCTGTCCACTTGCCTGTAAGCATCATCATTGCACCAAGCATTGCAGGAACACCTGTTGTATATGATATTGCCTGTGCTTTAATTTCTTTGTAAACTTCGGCATGATCACAGTTATTATATACATAATACGTTTTTTCCTTACCGTCTTTTATTCCTTTAATCTGGCAGCCTATTGATGTCTTGCCCTTGTAATTTTCACCCAGTGAAGAAGGTTCAGGCAGGACTGCCTTAAGAAACTGCAATGGTACTATTTCTTTCCCTTCATATATTATCGGCTTTATACTTGTCATACCTACATTCTGCAGCACAGTAAGATGATTAATATAATTCTGACCGAAAGTCATCCAGAACCTTGCCCTCTTAAGTGTAGGAAAATTCTTAACCAGCGATTCCAGTTCTTCATGGTATAACACATAAGATTCTTTCGGGCCTATTTCAGGATATTCTATCGGCTTATGTATTGACATCGGCTCAATTTCAACCCATTTGCCGTTTTCCCAGTATTTACCCTTCTGTGTGATTTCCCTGATATTTATCTCAGGATTGAAATTTGTCGCAAAGGATTTGCCATGGTCACCTGCATTACAGTCAACAATATCAAGATAATGTATCTCATCAAAATAATGTTTTTTTGCAAAAGCAGTAAAGATGGCAGAAACGCCCGGGTCAAAGCCGCATCCCAGTACAGCCATTATTCCAGCATTCTTATACCTGTCTTGGTAAGCCCACTGCCACTTATATTCAAACTTTGCAACATCCTTTGGCTCATAATTTGCTGTGTCAAGGTAATGAACTTTCGTTTCTAGGCATGCATCCATGATAGACAGATCCTGATATGGCAATGCAACATTAATAACCATATCAGGCTTAAACTTCTTAATCAGATCAACAACTTCCTTAACGTTGTCTGCATCCACCTGGGCGGTTTTTATCCTGTTGCCGCCGACTTGTTCAGATATTTTTTTACATTTGGACAATGTCCTGCTTGCAAGCATTATTTCAGAAAACACCTCGGGAACAGCAGCGCATTTGTGAGCAACCACGCTTCCTACACCACCTGCCCCTATGATTAAAACCTTACTCATAACTGTTATTTTTTTATTTTTAAAATTTTTAAATACTTATCAACACTACCGTTAATATCAGGAGATATTCCGGCAAAATATACCGGTGCGACAAATATAACAATACAAATAATAGATTTAACAATAACATCAGAAAAAATATTTCCTGTACTGATAAAATATGACACAGCCACCGCTGCTATGCCTGCAAGCACTACAAACAAGTGATTTAACTGAAGGGGATGTATATTGAATTTATATTTTAAAAACAAAACCCTCAAAGAATTAATTAAAACTAATGCAGATAAAGTGGCAATAGCTGCACCATTAATATTATAAAGAGGTATAAGCAGTTTATTCAGATAAATAACAGATAAAATGGTTGCAATAGTGAATATTATATCATATTTATACTTTTTGGATGTCAGCAGTATCATTCCGTTCAACCCGGTATACATGTCAAACAATTTTGCCATGCCTACAAGCAAAAAAACATATTTTCCGTCTTTATATACCGATGGAAGAAAATATAAAATTCCATCAATATTAACCCATAAAAGAATAAATATCAGGCTTCCAAGTATTAAATTTATCAAAGAAACCTTTCTATATAATACATCCATATTTTTCATATCCTTGTTCTTCCAGTATTCCGAAATAACAGGGCCAGCTATTCTCTGGATGGAATAATAAGGAATTACAATTACCGATGAGATATAAACCACGGTTGTATAAATTCCTGCCGACCCGAGTCCTATCATGCCTGCTATCATAAGAGAGTCAATAGTCATCAGGATGAACAAACCAATATTATTCAGGAACGAGAAAACGCCGAAAACGATCATAATTTTGTATAACCTTTTCATCAGCCTGGATATGACAAACTCAAAACTAAACTGCCCTATATTTATAATATACACCAGCAATACCAGCGTAGGCAGGCTGTAAACCATTACATACAAAAAGACAAACTGATAAAATTCCAGTAACCCAACGGCATAAAGGGTTATCAATACCGTTATACCGATTCTTAATATGACTTCATAAGCAAAAGTTGGAAAAACATTTTTGTAAAGAGACCTGAGATAAGCATCAACAAAAACCCAAACACACCCAACACA
>CAZSJF010000160.1:0-6796 GCA_964606705.1 uncultured Bacteroidales bacterium | reverse complement strand
TTTTTCTTCTTTATAAACCAGATAAATTGATGAGCCTTTTTTTACTTTCGGAAATATGTTAATAAAACCATAATCTTTAGTTCCTTTCATAATACCATTTGCATATATAACATAAGTTAAATTTCTTTTACATTTGTGGTCAAATCCACCGCCAAACTTTTTAATGTAAAATCTGGCCCTTTTATTACTAAAAAAAGGAGCATTAATATCATTATATTTTTTATTTCCGATAGCTCCGCTAAGATGAATTAATTCATTAATTGTAGGTATAGTAATTGTATCACCTTCTTCCATTATAATATTAAATTTTGATCCTGGCCTTTTAAGAGCTTTCCCCAGATTAAGATAAACCAGACCAATATTGTCTTTTCCACGTCTCATAGTTGTCCCTTCAAGAAATGCAAATTGTGTGGTATCACCGGCACGCTTGATCAAACTTGCTACATCTTCATCTTTGGATAAAAGTGAATATACTCCGGGATATTTAACCTCACCATTAATTACAACATTCCGGTTGCCCCAAAAATCAGGATGTACTCTGATAAAGACCTGGTCATATGGCTGCATTAAAAAACTTTTTGCTTCTTCATTAAGTGACAAATCGGGATTTATCTGAAAAGTTTTTATTGTTGTTCTTATAGGTATTAACTCTTTATTAATGGTATCATAATTAACAATTCTTGAAATTTCAATTCTGTTATTGACAGCTTCAGGTTTTAAACCACCAGCTAAAAATAAAACATCAATAAGATTCATTTTTTTATGATATTCTATTTCCCCCGGTTTACGAACCTGGCCTAAAACATGGATATTGAAAGTATCGGAAAAGTCGTATTTTGACAGTACTTTTAAAACATCAAACTTTTTTAAAGGCAGGTTGTCAATCGAATTTTTATCTTGTAAAATATTTTCTAAATTAACGATAATTATAGAACGTGTGAAGTCGTTTTTATTTAATCTGCTTAAATAAGCAGTTTTAGTGTAAGCATCAAATAATACGCCTTCGGTTTTTTCTAATAAATCTGAAACTTTTTGTCCTGGTTTTAATTCATAAGTACCTGGAATTTTCACTCTGCCTTCAGCAGTAACAACATTGAAATTTTCTGCAGGGATTTTAGAAATTATTATTTCATCTTCATCAAATAAAATAAAATCTTTTTTATTTTTTAACAAACTGTCAAGGTTAACGTCTATTAAAATTGAATGATTATTATGAAATCGTTTTATCTGGATATTCTGTTTGTAAGCACCAGCGGTTATACCACCAGCAAAATAAAAAGCATCATTTAAATTTTCATCAGGCTTAAGTTCGTAAATATTAGGACGTTTGATTTCACCTGAAATTTTAACAGTTTTTTTTGCAACAGGTACAAATATATAATCATTATCCTCAAGATATATTTCCGGATTATAATCAGGCTGCATCAGAAATTTATATACATCAAGTGAATCAATAATCTTGCCATTTCTTTTAATGTATATATTTCTAATCGAACCAATATCAGTTGGACCTCCGACAGCGACCAAAGCATTAAAAGCCGTATTAATAGCAGGGATTTTATATGACCCTGGCTTAAATACTTCACCAATAATATTAATATTTATTACTCTTGAATAGGAGAGAGTAATATCTATTTGTGAATTTTGCAAGTCAAGAATAGAGCCGAACTTATTTGTTAACAGCAACTTAGCATTTCCAAAAGTTAGCCCTTTTAAATAAATTCTTCCGATATTATCAGGTGCTATAAATCCTTTTTCATTGATTTTAAATACTTTACTGTAATCAGAATACCCCCAGACAACAATATTTAATTCATCATCAGCACCTAAGATATAATTATCGGGCGCAACTATTTCTGAAGCTTTTTCATAAAATTTAATATTATTGTTTCTGAATAATTCCTGTCCGAAAATTTTTGCAGGCACGTCTACTTTAACAGGAGCATCAGTAGTAATATTTGAACTCTCATACTTATCACCAATTTCAGTATTATTATCCTTATTGTTTTTTGGAATTTCTTGATTTGTAATTACTGTGGAAGTATTTTGTCTGGACTTCTTATAATCCATTATTTTGTTTATTTGATCTTCGGGAACACCTTTGGAGCGAAAAAAACTGGCATCAGGAATTTTTGCCGGGTCAATTTTAGATAAATCATATTTGCTAATATCAACTTTAGTATAATCAATATTACTGAAATCAATATTGCTGGAGTCAATCTGTGAATATGAAATAAAAGAATAATTAACCAAAATCATTAAAAAAATATATTTTATAAATTTCATATGCATATGTATATCAATGTTAAACAATAGTAATAAAATAAATATTAGTCAATTTATTTTACATTTTACGATAATATAACAAATTGGTTACTATTCTTAGTATTCTTTTCAGAATAAATTATTTTAAAATATTAATGAATAAACTTGGGTATGCCATGCAGCCTCGCCTCTTCAGTCCCATTAATAGAACTAAAAAAGGTAAATTTTACTTATAATTTAGTCATGTCTTGTTTTTTCGATATAACTCATGGGCACTGTTATTAGTATGTTGTACCCTATTTCTTCTAATTGAACAACAAATTTAAACCTTTTTTTGTTAATTATCCTGCCAAAAAAACCTTTAAATGGGCCGCTCTTAAATTCTACGTGATTTCCAATATCTTTATTAGAGCTAACAACCTCAACATCAATAGCTTGTTCTAAAAAAAGTTTAAGGCATATTAATTGCCTTTCGGGTATAGGAACAGCTTTACCAGAAAAACAAACATATCTTACAACTCCTGGTATTGTTAGTATATTGTAATACTGTGTATCATCAACATTTACAAACAGATATGAGTTAATCAGAGGAATCTCTACTAATTTTTTTCTGTCACTCCATTGTCTTAACTCCTTATGAAGAGGCAGGTAAGCATTAATATTTCTTTTGCATAATTCCTGAAATACTTTTTTTTCGCACCGTGATTTCACATATATTGCATACCAGGACTTTTTCATTTTCAACCATTATCTGATTTCTTGGATTCAAATATACATTAAGTTTTTCAACTGTACGCAGACATATAAAGCCAACTTCGCTTCTAAACAGGCGCATGTACTCGAAATATCTTATCTTAGCGGTCAGAAATTATATGAAACAAATTAAACGAGCTTGTGGTATAAATGCTAATATATTTGAGAAAATGAAATTTTTTGGTATGACATCCATAGCAAAGTACCTGTTTAGATCCCTGGTTTGGAATATAAAAACATCTGAAAAAGAGGTATATCTAACCTTTGATGACGGCCCTATGCAGGGAACAACACCTTGGATACTTGACGAATTGGATAAATACAAAGCAAAGGCAACATTTTTCTGTATCGGAAAAAATGTAAAACAAAACCCTGAAATATTTCAGAAAATAATTAAACATGGACATGTTGTTGGTAATCATACTTTTGACCATCTGAACGGATGGAAAACTACAACTAGTGACTATATAAAAAATGTTGAAAAATGTTCGGAGTTTGTTTCTTCCGGCCTTTTCCGCCCTCCATATGGCAGATTGAAGCTCTCACAGATGAAATACCTGAGGAAAAAGTACCATATAATTATGTGGGATGTCTTAAGCCGGGATTATGACCAGAATATATCCGGAAAACAATGCCTGAAAAATGTGTTAGATGATGCTGAAAGTGGTTCTATTATACTTCTTCATGATAATTTCAAATCAGAAAAATCTATGAAATATGTCTTACCTGGGATACTGAAGCATTTTTCTGATATTGGATTTTGTTTTAAGAGCCTGAATTAAGAAAAAGTATTATCAATCACCCCGCATTTTCCTCTCCCCTGAACATATTAATTACAGTCAATATGACAATTTTAAGGTCAAGGAAAAATGACCAGTTTTCTACGTACCAGATATCATGTTCTATACGTTTCTGCATCAATTCGAGTCTTTTAGTCTCCCCCCTTAAACCATTTACCTGTGCCCAGCCGGTAATTCCGGGTTTAATATAATGGCGCACCTGGTAATTTTTTATCAGCTGTGAATATTCTTCAGTATGTTTTACCATGTGGGGCCTTGGTCCCACCACTGACATATTCCCTATCAAAACATTAACGAACTGTGGCAACTCGTCAAGGTTATATCTTCTTAAAATCTTTCCTATCCCTGTAATTCTACTGTCATTTTTATCTGCCTGTAGTGTGTCTGCCTCTTTGTTTATAACCATTGACCTGAATTTCCAGCAAGTGAAGGTATCAGAACTCTCTCCTGAACGGCTTTGCCTGAAAAAAACAGGCCCTTTGGAAGATAATTTAATGAGAATGGCAATTATAGGAAACAACCATGAAAAAAGCAGGATGATGATCAATAATGAAAAAATAATATCAAAAAAGTTTTTAACTATCCTGTTATAGTATTTCTCAAGAGGCTCTTTGTGTAATGCAATGATGGGGGTATATCCATAAAAATCTATCGAAATATTACGGTTTCTTGTAAGTTTCCCGATGTTGGGCACTAACTTGATCCTTATCATATTGCTTTCGCAAAAATCGATGATCTCTTTTATATCTTTGCTATTGTATTCAGAGAGTGCAATATATATTTCATGAACAGAACTCTCAATAAGAAAAGTTTTCATTTCATCAATAGATGGTATATATTTTAATTTCTCAGTAAATGAAGGGGATGGGGATTCATCATAATAACCAAGCAAACGGTATCCCAGATCCAGCTCATGGGTCATATATTGATACAACTCAAGTGCTGTATTGCCGGAGCCTACAATAAAAACATTACGATAGTTATATCCTTTTTTTCTTAAAACCTTTAAATTGTGTATAAAGAAAATGCGGAAGCAGATTATGCCGGCACAAAGTATTATATAGAAATAAAACAGCACCAGGCGGCTAACATCATATTTCATTAAAACAATAAATGCAAATATAATAGCCGAATGATATAAGGTTAATTTTATAGATCTTAGTATTATCTTTTCTATGGGTTCTACACGGATAAATTTGTAAGCATCAGATATAAGAACAAGAAATATCCATACAAAATTAGAATTCCTGAGGATTATTCCGTAATATATATCGAATTCCTTCAGTCCGTGATACCGGAGATGCAAAGCGATCAGAAATGCAGTATTTAATAAAACTATATCCCAAAGGAAAAAAGCAGGCTTGATGTATCTGGAATATCTGCGAAGTGGCATATCTCTTTATCTTAGGGTTTATTATCTTTAAATCCTTTTTTATAAAAATCAGGCAAAATTATACATTGATTTTTTAAGAAGCAAATTTTATGCAAAACAACTTTAACACAAGAAAATGTTCAAAAAATATATACTCTTTAATTGCGGGGTAAAGTCTTGATTTTTTATTCCTTAATAATCTTTGCTACCTCTGTCCTGTTCATGCTGTTCAGTTTTATAACATAAATTCCCTTTGAAAATCTGCTGATATCAACATTTGTTTTTTCCTGTGTTATAGGCTTTTGCAGAAGCAGTTGTCCATGGATGTTAAAAACAGAGAACACCGGGTTTTTAGAAACCAAGGTATTAGGAATTATAATAGAAAAATCGCTGCATGCAGGATTGGGAAATATTGATATATTATAATTACCGGGAAGGTCTGGCAATAAAGCCGATGAAACAGGTGTTCTCCATATCTGTGCTCCTGTTAAAGCATTTTGTCCACCCCAGTATATATAATCATTAAATTCTGCCGTGATTGTAAACCCCATAGCAGTGGCTGTATTACCAAACCCGTCAGCATTGGATTGTACAAAATCTGTTCCGTCTGACGACTTCCATACCGGTGAGCCCGTGCCTGCAAGCGAAGTGCCTGTTACCCACAACTGGTCGTTAATAACTCTCATATTATGCATTTCCCATACAGAACTTCCTTTCCCGAAAGCATCATCTGTTACCTGTGTCCAGCTGCCTTTATTCGCTGATTTCCACAACTGGCCGCCATCCAGGTTGCCTGTACCTATAAACATATACCCGTTAAAGGTCTCTATTGAAGCAATATTCGTATTAGACACAATATCAAAACCATTTCCCACAGCTGTGTCTTTTATCCATGTGGCCCCGTTAACAGACCAGTACAAATGACACCCGCCGTCAGTACCTAAATAAAGAGTGTCATTATGAATATGAAGCCATGTTATCGTATTTACCATTGTATCTGCAGTTCCAAAATCAAGGACTTTGACCCAGTCAGCAGGATCGGTGTCGCTGTATTTTATTCGCCACAGCTGCCCGCCTTCCTCATCATTACTGGTAGTTGCATATAAAAAAGTATCTGCAGCAGCCCCTTTGTAAACCATAAGCCCGGATTGTGAAATATATTGATTGTACACCGTCCCGAACCCGTCGTTATTAATCTGTGTCCATGAGAGGCCGTCGGTGGTTCTGTAAACCCTTGCTCCCCCAAGAGTGTCAGTAGTTCCGATATACATATATCCTTCGCCAAAATCGGTTGTTCCCACCCCAAGAATGATATCAGTAGTGTTGGAAAGAGCCGGAGAAAAAGATACTGATTCTGTCCAGTTGGCCACACCTGCATCACCTGTGGAAGAATACCATACATGCGCCTTGTTCGTAAGCGGCATAGTCTTGATCCTTGTGAATGCATAAATCTTGCCCTTGAAAACCTTCAATTCTGCAATATCAATAGTATTTACGCTTCCGAAACCATCATCTATTACTTGTTCCCATATATCAGCCTGGGCAATACAAGCAACCTGAATTGAAATCAAAATTATAAATGACGAAAAAATTTTCATCTGTTCAT
>CAZSJF010000159.1:1475-6825 GCA_964606705.1 uncultured Bacteroidales bacterium | reverse complement strand
TATTTTTACTTAGATAATCTTAATGTGGGTGGAAGTAATTTTTATACGTGGCAGGATATATATAAATAATAGCACCCTGCCACGAAGAAAAATTACTTCCACCCACATTAAGATTATCTAAGTAAAAATATCCGTTATAATAACCGGACCATCCCCAGTTGAAATGGAAATAATCTTCATTCTGATATCCGTCACACACAAATGCATGGCCAACCCACTGATCCTCATCATAACCATCATAATACAAAGGAATTTTATTGTCAAGGTTTTCAATCAATATGTTTTTCCATTCAGAGTCTGTATAAGAATCTCTGTGTACTAAATCAATTGACGGAGAATAATTAAAATAATTTATCAGAGCACTTACAACATAACTGGATGATGCTGATGAGCCGTCGGGGCCATAATTCATATTGACAGAAACCCCGCAGTGATATAATAATTCAGCAATAGCAGGATTGTTATAGCCCATAATCTGGTTCTCCATACTATTCCAGCTATATGTTGTATTACCAAAATTAGCAGACTGATATCCATATGGATAATCATTATATGAATGCGAACCTGTCCCCTGCAACGGATATTTATAATAAAACATTACCTGGGCCATAGCTGTTGCGACACATCCTGCATAGGTACGTTCGCAAGGACCGTCAAAATCTTCAGGGCACATTTTGTTATAAGGGCAATTCTGGTCCCATTCTGAGCAACAGGGGCCCGACAGTATTACTCTTATTTAACTTGAAATGAGATACTTCATCAGAAAGGTATAAATGCCATGCATCTTCGGCTTTTTTATCATGTATATTTCCGTCATTCCTTGCGTAAACAATCTGATCTTTATAGCCTTTCATCCAGTATCTGAATTCAGGGGATTGGTTGCCAGAATAACAGGCACTTTCATATGAATACCCAAGTACAGGATAAACTTTGTCTTCAGCAGATATTATGATGAATCCTGTTTCATTTATATTGAATATATAATAAACAGGCTCAGAACCATCCCATTCAGTATAAATTCCGGTGATTTTCACATCGGAATAGCTGTATTTAACACTATTGTATAGGTTATTATTTGTATAATAAAAATTTACTGCAACTTTTCCAGCATCCTTTAAATTCACTTCCTTAGAAAAGGCCTGAATTCCTGCACAAATAAGCAATAAAAGAAATATTAATTTTACCGCTTTATCAATCCTACATATCAGCATAGAA
Source organism: uncultured Bacteroidales bacterium (assembly GCA_964606705.1). Lineage (GTDB taxonomy): Bacteria > Bacteroidota > Bacteroidia > Bacteroidales > CAZSJF01 > CAZSJF01. The sequence continues at coordinate 5,610 of CAZSJF010000159.1, read as the reverse complement.
TACAGAAAAAATAAAATTCAATATGTAAATATAAATAAAAAATAACGAAAAGTAAAGTTTTTTTACAAAAATGGATACAACAAAATAATTGCTATTTGATTAATTGTTTATATTTTTGACTTTTGTCTTCATTATTTAGAAATTAAAATCAGACTTATGAAAAGGATCATTTTATTATTCAGCATTTATTTTATTGCCAGATTAAGCCTTCTGGCGCAATATGAGAATGCGGCCCCCGAGGATTTCAAGGCATTTATGAAAACTAAAACTCTTGTAGTACTTAATCAGGACCCTTTTTCCACATATAATACAACAATTAAAGCATGTATGGAAAAGTTCTGGACTATCACTCCTTATGAAATCGTTAACTATTCGGAATTTGAGGCAAAAAAGAAAAACCCTGATTATTCTTTCATTGTTTTCTCTGAAGTGGAGAAAGAAGAACTTAATAAAACCTATAAGTTTTATATTATGAATTTTGTTCTCGGCAAAGATGTAGACGATATAAATCTTATGCCGGATATGGGCTCCACCCCTCTCGGATATGTGGATGTTGATGAAGCTAATTTCCTTTATAAAATAGGCGCATTACTGGAGTTCATGCAGTATTACGTAAAATACAATATAGATAATCCCGGCTCCAAGATTGATGATATCATAAAGGTTAATTCCCCTGAGATAGAAAAGAAGGAACTGTGGCTCGTACAGGATGAACTGTCACCTGAAGTTAATACTATCGCAAAGATCAAAAAAGTGTATCCTTATCCTGTAAAAATCACTACAAGGGAGGAAATAGGTAAAGCTATAGAAGAAAAGAACGAAAAAGTTGCTTTTCTGCATAAAGTGGGGCCGGAAGATACAAACAGAATAGGTAAATGCTGGAAATTTATCATTTCGGCAAGTGACGGCAAAGTTCTGTTTTACAGCAAAAAAGCCGTGAGCGATGATAACCCCGATGCTTTACTTGAAAGGGACCTCAAAAAACTAGGAAACAAATAACATCCTATATATGTCTGTAATCAACGTAAAAACAATCAGCATTGAAAACCTTCAGATACTTGCAAACAACTGGAGAGAGCATTCTGTTGTCATGGACCAGGACCTTGAATCGGGCGGGAACAACATGGGCGCTACCCCTTTGGAACTCGTAATAATGGGTTTTGCAGGCTGCCTGTCAACTTTTTTTACTATTATCGCAAGAAAGATGCATCTGAATGTTGCTAAGATAAAAATTGACACAGAAGCAGAAAGGCTGCCGCAGGAAAAAACAATAAGTTCTGTCAGATATACTATGTCTGTGGAGTCGGAAGAACAACAGGAAAAACTTGAAAAATGCCTTGAGACAGCAGAAAAATCCTGTCCTGTTGGTGTTTTATTTGAAAAAGCAGGAATAAAAATAGAGGGTAAATTAGAAAAAAAATAAAATACAACTGAATGTCCATACAAAAACCATCCACACCTAAAGGTGTCCGCGACTTCTCCCCTGAAGTGATGAACAGGAGAAACTATATTTTTGATACGCTGAAAAAAGTTTTTCAGAAATACGGCTATATGCCAATTGAAACGCCTGCAATGGAAAACCTTTCAACATTGATGGGTAAATACGGTGAGGAAGGTGATAAACTGCTGTTTAAAATCATCAATTCGGGAGATTACCTGAAAGGTATTCCTGTAAATGTTGAAAAGGCCAATTATAAAGAGCTGACGAAATACATTTCTGAAAAAGGATTAAAATACGACCTTACCGTTCCGCTGGCTCGTTATGTCGTTGAACACAGAAATGAAATAGTTTTTCCTTTCAAAAGATACCAGATACAGCCTGTGTGGAGAGCAGACAAGCCGCAGAAAGGGCGTTACAGGGAATTTTACCAGTGTGACGTGGATGTCGTTGGGAGTAATTCACTGCTTAACGAAGTAGAACTACTGCAGATAATTGATGAGGTATTTAAAAAATTAAATATTCCTGTTACTATCAAAATCAATAACAGAAAGATTTTATACGGAATAGCGGAAGCCATTGGAGAAACAGATAAGCTTAATGATATTACCGTAGCTATTGACAAATTGGAAAAAGTTGGGATAGATGCCGTCAAAGCTGAACTTAAAGAAAAAGGACTTTCTGAAAATACTATTAATAAATTGATTTCTATTCTTGACTTTGGACCAGACAGAACTTTATTATCAAATCCTGATATCGTAAAAAATTCTAAAATGGGAAGGGATGGGATTGAAGAAACTCAAAAAATATTAGATTATTGTGATAAGTTAGAAATCAACAATATAAAATTCGTTTCCATTTTAGCCCGCGGCCTTGATTACTACACAGGCACAATCATTGAAGTTATTGCCAATGATGTTAAAATAGGCAGTATCTGCGGCGGAGGGCGATATGATGATTTGACAGGTCTTTTCGGATTACCTGATGTGGGAGCTATAGGCATTTCATTTGGTGCCGACAGGATTTATGATGTCATGAACGAGCTTAATCTTTTTGATAAAGACATTGATGTTTTTACAAAATATTTATTTACCAATACCTCTGAAACAGACTTTCAGGAATCTTTTTCATTGATGACAGAAATTCGTAATAATAAAATAAGTGCGGAAATTTATCCTGATGAGAAAAAAGATGACAAACAAATCAAATATGCCAGGGATAAAAAGATTCCTTATGTTGTTTTTATATACAAAAATGGAACGGTAAAACTGCACAAAACTGTCACACAGGAATGGGAAACCATGAATATTGATAAACTAAAAGAGTTTATTAAAAATACACCCAGTGCCCTTTAACACCTTGCTGGTTGTTAAATTCCAAAGCAGGCATAGGAAATTTTATAAATCCGAAAATTTTAAGAAACCCGTTTATTGTTTTTGATCTGGTTTTTATCCTTGTAAGGTCAATATCAGGTGAGATATAGAATTGCCTGTATCTGTCAAAATGAGGCAGGGTCTGACCCTGTTCATTAACAGTACAGTTAATGTCGCCTCCAGTCATGCCTTCTGCACTGTACCCTACAGAGAAACTGAGCCATTTAGGAAATTTGCTCTCTTTTGACAGGAAAGAAGAAATATTTGCCGAAAGCCAGTAGGTTTGTCCGTTGTAATCCTTCAGCCATTTTTCGTTCCAGTTATTGCCCAATAATGACGGCCTGTATTTTGCATATTTTGTATCGTGATAGGAATATTTTAGTATGATACGCTGTTCGTCCCATGCCAGTTCCTGCCCGATAAGAATGGCTGCCCCTGCAGTATTTGCAGTAAAATCACCGGGAGAAAACCCCCAGCCATCAGAAAAGCCGTCAAGCACTTCTATGGCCAGAAGCCCTGTCCAGCCGTACAAGCCACCATACCATATTGCTTTTCTCCTTTCCACTCCTGCCCACTTCAAGCCCTGTATGGATAATTTTCCTGTATAATATGATGTCATTGCATGGCCGAACTTGTCCATAGACAACCACTCATTATTATCATTAAAAAAATGAAAAGAAGTTTGTTTGTAATCAGCATACCATGCAAAAGACAATGCTGTTATGCCTGCGGTAAAAACAGAAGCCTCGCTTACAGTAATTAATCTCAGGCGTTTTTTATTAAGGCTGTCTGTCTGTGAATATGATTCTGAAGCACAAAAGGATAGCAATAAAAAAATAAGAAATTTTGAATAAAAATGCTTTATTTTTTTTATATGATTTAACATAGTTTTATTTAAAATCAAATATTAAATTCAAAGAAGTTTCCTTAAGTCGTCTGCTTCAGGTAAAATGCCTTTCATTTTCTTAGGCAGTTTTTTTGTAAATTTATAAGTAGCCACACCCATTGCTTTATCAATGCTCCTGAAAGCATATTCAACAATTGCATTATCCTTTTCTTTGCATAAAATTATTCCTATGCTTGGATTTTCATGAGGAAGCTTCATTTTGTCGTCAATGGCATTAAGATAGAAATTGAGCTTCCCGGCATATTCAGGTTTAAATTCGCCTTTCTTTAATTCAAAAGCAACAAGGCACTGCAGGTAACGATTATAAAAAAGCAGGTCAACAAAAAATTCTTTTTTACCCACTTCTATTCTGTGCTGATTTCCTATGAAAGAGAAACCTTTGCCCATGGTCATTATAAACTTTTTAATATTTCTTGT
>CAZSJF010000159.1:0-1465 GCA_964606705.1 uncultured Bacteroidales bacterium | reverse complement strand
TAAAAAGAAATCATAATAAATATTTAAATTATCTTATTTATTATGTTCTTTGGTATGTTTTTTATATTTCTTGTGATTTCATTTTCAATGACACGTTCGTCTTCACTTTCTTCTATATTGATAAAATCCAACAAGTATTCATCTTTAAAAGCAGAAAGGGCAGTTGTTTTTATATTCCGCGGCAATGTTTTATCAAAATTACTTTTAAATTTAGCCCTTTTCTTATACAGCCTGCTCTCTATGTGGTGTTTCAAAATGCTTAAACTCCAGCATTCCTCTGCTGCAAATTGCATATAAAAAATCCGTTCTTTAAAATCCTTGCATTTGTTTATAAGTAAGACATGATGGGTAAAACTAATGTTTAAAAATTCTTACGGCCAAACTGTGTTTTTAATATTCTTTAATTTCGCAGTTGCTGACTGCGAAAATTCGGAAAAATTACGTCTGACAAGGCTTTTAGTAAATTTCGCAGTTGCTGACTGCGAAAACAGGAGACTAAAGTATTCATCATAAAACAACTTCATATTGTAAAGGTTTCTGTCAGAAAATCCCTTCAAACCAGGCAACTCAGCTTGTAAATCATTTGAGATTTTCTTTAGGATAGAAGAACCCCATTCGTTGCTTTTCAATTTTTCTGATAATACTTTACCTGTTAAAATATATAACAACAACAGTTCTTTATTTGCCAAACGTGCAGCATTATAACGGCTTTGCAGAATCTGCTGTTTTAAATAACCTATTAATTTCAAATAGCCTTTATCAGTCTTCATTATCAATTTTTATTATTTTATTTGCCAGATCTCCGAAATCAATACCATCAAAATCTCCTGAACTCATCATGAGCAGGTTCTTGTTTTGCCAGTTCATCTTTAAAAGATCACCAACCAATTTGGCAGAATCTGTATATACTTTCAGGTTTACATGCCCAAAAGCTGATTTTACCTGCTCTTCGGTAAGAGGAGGTAATTTTTTATGTTCAATGGTATGTGGATTGAAATAAACTATTGCCGTATCTGCTTTGTCCATTGCACCTTTGTATGTTACAAGAAATTCTTTTGCCAGGCTGCTGAATGTGTGAAGTTCCATGCATGCCACCAGTTCACGATCAGGAAACTGTTCTTTTACCGCAGAAGTTGTTGATTTAAGTTTTGACGGAGAATGTGCAAAATCTTTGAAGACAGAAGCAGTATTACTACTTTTCACCAGTTCAAGCCTTTTTGACGCTCCTTTAAATGAAACAATAGCATTATAGAACTGCTCATCGGTTATACCCAAACGGTTGCAAACCAACCTTGCCCCATTCAGATTCAACAGATTATGCCTGCCGAATATTTTTAAAGGAATTTTTTGTTTGTCATTTACAATATAAGTTGTACCGTTTTCAATAATGTATTGCGGCATTGAATAAGGAAACTTTTTTATATCGCTCCTTGCCGACACCCACAACCCAAACACACCCAACACA
>CAZSJF010000158.1:0-6864 GCA_964606705.1 uncultured Bacteroidales bacterium | reverse complement strand
AAAACATCCGAAGATGCATTCAGCGGGAATTACAGCGACCTTACCGGAGTTCCTACAGATGTAAGTACATTCAACAATGATGCAGGGTATATTACAAATCCGAACGATGCGGACGCCGATCCGTCTAATGAAATACAAACATTAGGTATTGTTGGAAACAACCTGACAATTTCCGGGGCTAATACTGTAGCCTTACCTCAGACAACATATACTGCCGGTTCGGGGATAAATATTACCGGGACTACAATAACGAATACGGCGCCCAATCAGACTGTAACACTTACATCAGGGGGAGCCACTACCATTTCAGGTTCATATCCGAGTTTTACAATAAGCAGTACTGATAATAACTCAGGGGGAACGGTAACATCAATCGCAACGAATAACGGTATTACAGGTGGGACAATAACTACAACAGGCACATTAGGACTGACAGGACAGGCTCTTTCTTTTCATAATCTTGCTACTACTGGTCTTGTTGTAAAGATGGGTACAGGAATAACTTCACGTACAATTTCTGCTGGAAACGGGATCATAGTTTCCAGTGGCGATGGACTGGCAGGAAATCCCACAATAGCTGCAAACATTGGTACCACATCTACTACAGTTGCAGCTGGTGATCACTTACATTCTGCATATAACCCTGCAGGTATTGACGGGTATATTCAATATAATGACAATGGAGTATTCGGAGCTAATGCAGACCTATTCTGGGACAAAACAAATGCGCGTATGGGTGTAGGACTTACAAATCCGAACGGGCGAATGGTGGTTCAGGGCAGTGCTGCTGCAGCGGTCACAGATCCTCTTTTTGAGGTAAAAGACGATGCAGGTTATACAGTGTTTGTTGTATATAAAGACAGTGCAAGGTTTTATTTCGATGATGATGCCTCAAAAACAAACAAAGGCACCTTTGCTGTAAGCGGCAGGAATACTGCAAAAGCATTTACTCATAATTACCTTCTTGTCAGCCCTGACAGTACTAGGATCTGGACAGGGGATACCGTGGCCGGTTTTGGTGTTGAGAATGTTGAAGCTTCTACTTCGGGTAGTTATATGCACCTGAATCCGAGTAATTACTTTATCGGGCATTATTCCGGAGCAAATGTTACAACCGGATTATATAACTCTACTTTCGGATATAAGGCCGACAGTGCATTGACTACCGGAAATGCAAATATTGCTATAGGTTATAAAGCCGGAATGCATAATTCATCCGGGAAGGAAAATGTTTTTATTGGTTATCAAAGTGGTTTATCAAATACTGTTGGCGACCGAAACCTATTCTTAGGCCGGGAATCCGGAAATAGTAACATTGATGGTATTTATAATCAATTTCTGGGTTATCAGTCGGGATATTTCAATACATCTGGCGGACATAACAATTTTATCGGATATCAGGCAGGATACCATAATACAACAGGTTGGACGAATAACTTCATTGGTGGTTTCTCAGGATATGACAATACAACAGGGACCCAGAATGTGTTTTTTGGCGCAAGCTCAGGCGCTAATAATACTACAGGATCAAATAATGTTTATATTGGACACAGGAGCGGACTGAACAACGTAACAGGTTCGGGTAATTTATTTATCGGATTTGAAGCCGGATTATCAGAAACAGGTACTGATAAACTTTATATTGAAAATTCAGGCACTACTACAACTCCGCTGATTCATGGTGATTTCGCTAATGACAGGATTGCCTTTCACCGTATGGCTACAACATATCCGCTGCAGGTCGGAACAGGCGCTGCTAATGGGAATCAGGCTTACCTGACTGCCGGTGGTACATGGACAAATACTTCTTCAAAAACCCTTAAGGACCGCTTTTCTGATCTTGATAAACCTGATCTGCTTTCAAAGATCGAAAACATGGAGATCAAAGGATGGTTCTATAAAGAAACTATGGAGTATCATATTGGCCCCTTTGCTGAAGATTTTTATTCGGCATTCGGAACAGGAGTACTTGATGAACCTGTTATGCTTGGAAAATCCCTTGCTGCCGGAGATGTCGCAGGAGTCAGCCTTGCTGCTGTGAAAGAACTCATCATACAAAATAAAGAGCAGCAGAATGAAATTGAAAAACTCAAAACAGAAAGCCAAAGCCTGCAGATGAGTATTGAAAAAATGCAGCTTGATATTGAAACTCTGAAAACGAAGTAGAATTATACTAAATCAAATATCATTTGAAATTTCTAAAAGGAAAATAGAAAATCAGCCATTGATGGTTAATAATGTTTGAAGTGACTTGCTTTATTTTGCCACAGATTACACGGATTACACAGAAGAATATCTGTGAAAATCTGCGAAATCTGTGGCTTAAGGACTACGTGCAAGTAATTGTGAAATGTCCATATAATCAACATAACGTAATTTTTAAACAAATGAAAAAACAAATTGCTTTTCTTGGCATATTCTTTAATGTGCTTTTACTTTTTGCACAATCTCCCCAGTCATTCCAATACCAGTCCGTCGTCCATGACGGGAATGGAGATGTGGTAGTAAGCCAACCTGTATCTTTTCAGATCAGTTTGATTTCCGGTTCAGCAACCGGAACGGTAGAGTATGTGGAAACACATTCTTTAACGACCAATTCATTCGGGCTTGTTTTTCTTGCAATAGGAGAGGGCGCGGTTGTTTCGGGAAGTTTTGCCGGTATTGACTGGTCATCTGCTGCACATTTTATTAAAGTTGAAGTTGATATTACGGGAGGAACTGCATATATTGACATGGGCACTATGCAGTTACTGAGTGTGCCGTATGCCTTATATGCTGAGCAGTCTGGTACCGGAGGAAATTCTTTATGGGATGTAAATGGTAATAATATTTTTAACACAAACACAGGATATGTAGGTGTAGGAACAACAAGTCCTCCGGGAAAAATGGTTGTGCAAGGCGACGCAAGTATGAATGACACTATTCCTTTGTTTGAAGTGAAAGACAGGACAGGTGCTACTGTTTTTATTGTATATCCCGACAGTGTGAGGGTTTATGTCAAAGATGATGGTACGAAATCCAACAAAGGTGCTTTTGCTGTAAGCGGCAGGAATACGGCAAAGCAAATGACTAATAATTTTCTACTTGTAACACCTGATAGTTCACGGGTATATACTGGGGATCAGACAAAAGGTTTTGGTGTGAAAAATATAGGTATTACAACAAAAAATTCATATTTACAGATGACACCCAATAATTATTTCATTGGACATGATGCCGGAAAACTAACGACATCAGGATTATATAATACTTTTATTGGATATCAGAGCGGATTAAACAACACTACAGGATATAAAAATTACTTTGTCGGATATAAAGCAGGATTTTCCAATCTTTCAGGATATTGGAATTTATTTATTGGTGATAGTACAGGATACAATAACACGACAGGAGCAAATAATATTTTTATCGGGAATAAAAGTGGTTACTCAAATACAATCGGGTGGACAAATATTTATGTTGGGTATCTTGCAGGATACAACAATATTGATGGAAACTACAATATTGGAATCGGATTTAAAACTATGTATTTAAATACATCAGGAATCAGGAATACTGCTATCGGAGAGTGGTCGCTTGGGGATAACACATCTGGCTCATTCAATACCGCTACAGGTGTTTGGGCGCTTACTTTCAACACTACTGGTACACTGAATACAGCCGCAGGTTTTGAATCACTTTTAAATAATACTACAGGTAACAATAATACAGCATTTGGAACCGATGCACTGAGATTAAATACTACAGGAAACTTTAATACAGCGGTTGGGTATTATGCTTTTGCAAATGGTGCTGCTTATGAGAGTTCAACAGCTATAGGTTATAATGCAAATATAACTGCAAGCAACCAGGTGCGAGTCGGAACTATTACTGTTACAAGCATAGGTGGCTATGTCGGCTGGACAACATTGCCATCAGATAAACGCTTTAAAAAAAATATAGTTGAAAACGTACCCGGTTTATCTTTCATTACCAAACTTCGTCCTGTCACATACAACATGGATATGGAAGCAATTGCTGACTTTTTGCATACGCCTGATAGCATACTACAAAAAGACCAGGAAATTTTAAAGAGTAACATGCTGCAAACCGGCTTTATTGCTCAGGAAGTTGAAAAAGCAGCTAATGATGTTGGTTTTGATTTTTGTGGAGTAGATAAACCAAAAAACAAGGATGATTTTTACGGACTCAGATATGCTGAATTCACAGTGCCTCTGGTAAAGGCTGTGCAGGAATTAAATGATAAAAATCTGGAACAGCAAACATACATCGAAAAACTGCAACAGGAGATAGAACTACTGAAAGAAGAAATCAAGAACATTAAGGCATCGCTTTGATTATCATTTTTAAACTTTTTTTCTGAAATAAATAGTTTACTTGTGATAAATGATACATTAGATAAGTTGATGAAGACATTCTGCCTGACCACTGTTCTGGCTTTCCTGCTGGCTATCCCGTCAAAGGCTGCTGGTGAAAAGGATGTCAGAAGTGACAGTCTGATCAGTATTATCAACACTTCCCGAAACGATACAGTAGTTATTAAAACGATATTCCTTCTTGCCGATCATGTTGAGGAAACAAATCCCGACAGCGCTTTAATATTGTATAACATGGCTCTCAAACTTTCAGAGAAGAATATTTCTGTCCATTATGTAAAAATGAAAGCCGGCACTCTGTTAAATATTGCGAATCTGTATGCATATAAACTGGCAGATTACAAAAAGTCGGCGGATTATGAAAAGAGGGCTCTTGAAATTTATAATAAATACCGAAACGATAAAGATACTCTTATACGAAACTGGGCTATGGATGGCTTGGCTAGTCTTTATAATCTGGACGCATCCGTTTGTTTCTATCAGGGGAAATACAGTGATGCTATTATTAATTTCGAAAAGAGTATAGATATATTCAGAGCGCTAAATGACGAAGAAAGAATTATTAATGGATTAGGCAACCTCGGTGTTACCTATCAGAATATTGGAGATTATGTAAAATCTGTTGAATACTTGCAGCAGATATTGAAATATAATGAAAAGAAAGGGAACAGGAAAGGAGCTGCAAAGAACCTGAATAATCTTGCAATAGTTTTTATACGTCAGGAGAGCTTTACAGAAGCTAAGGCATATTGCGAAAAGGCCATTGCTATCTCAAAGGAACTGGATTATAAGGAAGGGTTATCGAGGTATTATGGAAATATGGGAGTCATTTATTATAATCTTGCTCTCAGATCCGATTCGGAAAATGAAAAGGACTCTTTGTTTAAAACAGGAATAAACTATATTAATGAGGCAGTTTTACTTTATACCGAACAAGGGTTTAAAGAAGGTATTTCGGACTGTTACAATAATCTTGCCCTCATTCATATTGCTAATAAGGAGTATGATCAGGCTGTTGCATCGCTGAAAAAAGGAATGGAGATACAGATTGCTATGGGTGACAAGGAAGGGGAGGCAATGGCAAATAATAACATGGCATTAATATATAATGAACAGAAACAGTATCTGAAAGCTCTTGATTTTGCAACAAAGGCATATAAATTCACTGTTGAATCCGGTACTCTGGCTATAAGAGCCAGTTCCTGTAAGCGGCTTGCCGATGCATTAAACGGTTTAGGGCGTTATAACGAAGCAGTAAAATATCTTAACGAATTGGTAGAATTAAAGGACAGTCTTTTTAGCAGGGATAAAACCGATGCTATTGCCAATATGGAAACCCGTTACCAGACCGAAAAAAAACAACAGGAAATTGAGAAACAGCAATTGCTTATTGAAAAGAAAGATGCAGAAATGCAGCAACAGCAGGAGGTAAATGCAAGGCAGCGATTGCAGCGTAACATGTTTATAGCCGGTTTTGTTGTGATGCTTCTGCTGGCTTTCCTGATCTATAGAAATTACAAACAAAAGAAAAAGGCAAATATCCTTCTGACAAAGCAAAATGAGCAGATCATGCAACAGAAGGAGGAGATCATTGCCCAGCGGGACGAAATTGAAGCACAGCGGGATGAAATTGAAGTGCAAAGGGACATTGCAGTGGGACAGAGGGATATTATTACCGAACAGAAAAATGCCATCACTTCAAGTATTAATTATGCTTTACGTATACAGCAGTCGGTATTGCCTTCGGTCGTTCAAATGAAAGAAATACTGGGACAATATTTTCTTTTTTTCAGACCACGGGATATTGTAAGCGGTGATTTTTATTTTGCCGGTCAGGTTGAAGAAAAGACCATATTTGCTGTTGCTGATTGCACAGGTCATGGTGTCCCTGGTGCATTCATGAGTATGCTTGGCGTTACAGGTTTATACGACATTGTGGTAAATAAAAAAATACTGACACCGGGAGAAATACTGGACAAACTGAGACAATACATAATAATCTCTTTGCAGCAGCAAGGAGTTGAAGGAGAACAAAAAGACGGGATGGATATTGCCTTGTGTGTACTTGACAGGAAAAGCATGAAACTACAATTTGCCGGAGCTAATAATCCGCTTTACATTGTTAAACAACGGCAGGAAAAAGCGGCAGCAGCACCAGCAGAAGGCAGTAATGAAAGTGATATTTTAACTGCCGCTGCAACTGCAACTGCAACTGCCGCTAACGGTGGCCAACTGATTGAACATAAAGGCGACAACATGCCTGTGGCTATTCACATTAAGATGGATCCGTTTGTAACAAAGGAATATCAGGTTTCACCCGGAGATATGATATACCTGTGCAGCGACGGATTACAGGATCAGTTCGGAGGACCGTCAGGCAGAAAATTCATGGCAAAAAATCTGAGAAACCTTTTTGAGAAAGTTGCTGTAAACCCTTTAGAAGAACAAGAACATTCCATAAAAAAACCCACCAAACACACCCAACACA
>CAZSJF010000157.1:5372-6881 GCA_964606705.1 uncultured Bacteroidales bacterium | reverse complement strand
TGTGTTGGGTGTGTTTGGTTTTTTTTGTACCATAAAAAGTTTTCTAACCTTGCCAGCTTTTCAGTTCTTCGGGTTTCAGGGCTGGCATTTCTAATTTCAGTTTTTTCCTCAGTCCACACAGGTCATTGAAAAGCTTATTTGGATTTGCTTCCTTTAATTCTTTTATTGTATTTATGCCTGCTTTTCTCAGAACAGGAAACCACTCAGCAGGAACACCCTGGGCAGTAAATTCCTCATCAGTTGAAACGGCAGCTTTCTTTTCAGGGCGCATCTGCGGAAAGAACAATACATCCTGAATAGAATTAGAATTTGTCATTATCATTGTGAGCCTGTCTATGCCTATGCCAAGCCCTGCTGTAGGTGGCATACCAAATTCCAGTGCCCTGAGAAAATCTTCATCAAGCACCATGGCTTCCTCGTCTCCTCTTTTGCCAAGTTCCAGCTGTGATTCAAAACGGCTGCGCTGGTCAAGAGGGTCGTTAAGCTCTGAAAAAGCATTGCACATTTCCTTGCCGTTACATATTGCTTCAAACCTTTCAACCAGCCCTTCCTTGCTTCTGTGCTTCTTTGCCAGAGGGGACATTTCAACAGGATAGTCGGTGATAAATGTCGGCTGTATTAAATTAGGTTCGCATTTTTCGCCGAAAATCTCATCAATGATCTTACCTTTTCCCATTGTTTCGTTTATCTCAACACCAAGCTTACAGGCTGTTTTCTTCAGTTCATCCTCGCCCATTTTTGAAATGTCAGTGCCGGTATAATGTTTTATAGCTTCGTACATAGTAAAGCGTTTCCACGGCCTTTTAAAGTCTATAGTATTTTCGCCAAGCTTGATTTGAGTGGTGCCATGCAGGTCTATAGCAATTTTTTCAACCATCTCCTCAACAAGATTCATCATCCATTCATAATCTTTATATGCCACATAAAGCTCCATCTGTGTGAATTCAGGGTTATGGAACCTGTCCATGCCTTCATTCCTGAAATCTTTTGAAAACTCATAAACACCGTCATATCCGCCGACAATAAGGCGTTTCAGGTATAACTCATTGGCGATCCTTAAATACAAAGTCGTATCAAGAGTATTATGGTGTGTTTTGAAAGGCCTTGCTGCTGCTCCTCCGTATATAGGCTGCAGGACAGGTGTTTCAACTTCAAGGTAGCCTTTATTATTTAGATAATCTCTCATAGAATTCACAAGCAGTGCCCTCTTTACAAAAACTTCCTTTACCTGTGTATTCACGATAAGGTCAACATATCTCTGCCTGTATCTCTGTTCAGGATTTGTGAAAGCATCAAAAACCTCACCGTCTTTTTCTTTGACAACAGGAAGCGGTCGTAAAGCTTTGCTTAGGAGTTTGAACTCCCTGACATGAATTGATATTTCCCCCATCTGTGTTACAAAAACATATCCTCTCACCCCTATTATATCGCCAATGTCAAGAAGCCTTTTGAAGACAGTGTTATATAAGGTTTTATCTTCGCCAACCACAAACCAAACACACCCAACAC
>CAZSJF010000157.1:0-5362 GCA_964606705.1 uncultured Bacteroidales bacterium | reverse complement strand
GAATGAAGGCATGGACAGGTTCCATAACCCTGAATTCACACAGATGGAGCTTATATCATCTCTTTTAAAATATAACTGTATTCTTCCGGCAGAATCCTGTATCTCTGCAAATGAAGCCGCACCCATAATACGGCGGCTCATGATACGGCCTGCAATGCTCACATCCTGATACTTAGTATTATCTTTCGGAAAATTTTCTGATATTTCCTTTGAAGTAGCATTTGTTTCAAAAGTATCAGCAGGATAAGGGTTGACACCAAGGCTTATCAGTTCCTTTAATGAATCCCGCCTGATTATTTCCTGTTCGCTTAGTTCAATATTCATATGAATTTGTTCAGAGTTTATATTTCATACAAATTTATATTTTTTAAAGGGTTTTCAGGATAAAAATATATAATTTTTTTAAAAATAGTTCGGTAATTTTATTGAACAAAACTCAAAATATAAAGATGTCTCTCTCTGTGGTTCTCTGTGCCTTCTCTGTGGCTCTCTGCGGTAAAAAAATCTAACCGCAGAGGTACACAGAGATTTTTGCGCTGAGTTCCGCAGAGTTAAAATTATAATAAGCTGGAAAATTACCAAGCTATTGTTCTATTACAAACTTATCCCAGTCCTGTCCGACTGTAAAACGATCCCTGTATTCTTTCAGTCCTGAATATGAAAGAGCAACAGTTTCTATGCATTCTTGATTTAAAGGGGCTTTGTACAAGGTTTCACCATCCATAGCAACTACTTTTGATCTGCCTGAATATTTATTTCCTTTGCCATCCGCTCCCACTCTGTTAACACCAATAACATAAGACTGGTTTTCTATTGCCCTGGCTGTAAGTAGTGATTCCCAAATCACATCTCTCTGCTCAGGCCAGTTGGCAGCATAAATCAGGCAATCATATTCATAATTGCCATCTGTAAATTTATTTTTGCTCCACACAGGAAACCTCAGGTCGTAACATATCAGGGGTTTTATTTTCCAGCCTTTAAGTTCTGTAATTAAGCTGTTCTGCCCTTTTGTAAAAACTTTATTTTCTCCTGTAAACCTGAACAGATGGCGTTTATCGTATTTCTGATATGTGCCGTCAGGCTGCATCCATATTAAACGGTTAAAATATTGCCCGTTTTCCTTTATCAGCACACCGCCTGTTACAACACAATTATATTCCTTAGCCTTTTGCCTGAGCCACTGCATTGTTTTTCCGCTTTCCGTTTCCGCACACTTTTCAACATTGACTAAAAAGCCTGTGCTGAACATTTCAGGCAGGATAATAATATCTGTCAAACCTTTTACTTCCGACAGTTTTTTATCAAAAGCTTCAAGGTTTCTGTCGGTATCTTCCCAGAAAATGTCGGATTGTATGAGGGTGATTTTTAGATTATCCATAGTCGTTTCACAAAGTTAAAAAGGCCTACCTTTTATTAATTGTTATTATTGTCAAACTTATATTTCAATCCAAATAAGATTGAAAATCCATAATTATGCCATTCAGAATCTGTAATTTTAGTTATGCTCTTTCGTCCAATAACTGAAGAAAATAAATCAATATTATCAATTATTCCATATTCGGCTCCTATTTCTATTAATCCACCAATGTCAATTTTTGTAATATCACTGGTTACATTTTGGGTTTCGTATCTAGAAACATTACCCTGCATATCAGGTATAGGGAACACTTCCTCAGCCTTGATCAAAAAAGAAGGAACAACTCCTATTTTCCCAAAAGCTTTGAACTTATTACCAAATGTATAACCTACCTTAACAGGAAAACTAAAGTAATCATAATTAAATTTTAATTCGAAATTTCCTATAGAATTTCCTAGTTCGTCTGTAAAAGCACACTTTAATTTAAATCCCTGTTGGTTATATAGTAAATCAGCACCTATTGAGAATCCTTTTGAACTTAAATACTCGTAATTTAAACCACTTAACAATCCAATACGATATTCTACATCAGGTTCCCCTGAGATATTTGTCAAATTTAATCCACCTTGAACACCGATGGTTTGTACCTGTCCAATTAAATTTATTGATAATACAATCCAAATAAATAATAATAATTTTCTCATATATGCTTAAATTTAATTGTAAATAACCACGCGATAAATTAAATCGAAAATTTACCAGGCAAACAACGGCCTGCCTTTCATCATATCGTTTGCTCTTTTTCTTACAGAGTCAATGACTTTTTCATCTTCTATATGCATAATTACTTCATCAATCATGTCAACGATCTGGAGAATATCATTTTCTTTAAGCCCGCGTGTGGTAACAGCAGGAGTACCGATTCTCATTCCTGAAGTCTGGAACGGAGAGCGGCTGTCAAAAGGAACCATGTTCTTATTTATTGTAATATCAGCTTTTACAAGGGTATTTTCAACGACCTTGCCTGTGATTTCAGGGAATTTTGTCCTTAAATCAATAAGCATGCAGTGGTTGTCAGTGCCTCCCGATATTACGTGATATCCTTTGTCAACAAAAGCCTGTGCCATGACCTTTGCATTTTTCATCACCTGTATGCAGTATTCCTTATAAGAATCAGAGAGTGCTTCAAAGAATGCAACAGCTTTTGACGCTATGACATGTTCCAACGGTCCGCCCTGTGTGCCAGGGAAAACAGCGGAATCCAGCACAACAGACATCATCTTGACTTCACCTTTCGGAGTAGTCAATCCCCATGGGTTAGGAAAATCTTTTCCCATCATGACCATTCCGCCTCTCGGGCCTCTGAGGGTTTTATGGGTAGTGGTTGTAACAATATGGCAATGAGGCAACGGGTCATTCAGTAATTTCTTTGCTATCAGTCCTGCAGGATGAGCAATATCAGCCATCAGCAATGCCCCTATGCTGTCGGCAATGGCGCGCATGCGTTTATAATCCCAGTCACGCGAATAAGCAGAAGCCCCGGCAATAATTAGTTTTGGACGTTCTTTCTGTGCAACCTGTTCCATATTATCGTAGTCAACCCTGCCTGTTTCTTTATTGACCATATATGCAACCTGCCTGTACAGAATACCTGAAGAGTTGACAGGAGAGCCATGTGACAGGTGACCGCCATGCGACAGGTCGAGTCCCATGAAAGTATCACCGGGTTTCAGTGTTGCAAGCATAACAGAAGCATTGGCCTGTGCGCCTGAATGTGGCTGTACGTTAACCCATTCCGCGCCGAAAAGTTCTTTTGCCCTGTCTATAGCCAACTGTTCGGTCTGGTCAACAAACTGGCATCCGCCATAGTAACGCTTTGCAGGATAACCTTCCGCGTATTTATTGGTAAGGCATGAACCCATAGCTGCCAGAACCTGGTCGCTGACAAAATTTTCCGAGGCTATAAGTTCTATTCCGTTAAGCTGCCTCTGTCTTTCCTGTTCTATTGATGCAAATGCTTTAATATCTTTTTCCATAATGATATGTTTATTTTAAATTAATTAAATATGATTTTTCGTCTGAACAGAACAAAATTAAGAAAAACTTTGCTCGGGAATATAAAATCCTGATTTTTTTCCTGACAAGCACCGCTTAAATATGTAAATCTAAAAAAACTGAAGTATAAAATATTTTTTTAACTTTGCATAGTCTGTTATTCTCAAAATAAGAAAATAAGTCTTTGAATATTATGGATAAAAATAATTACTGTATCATAATGGCCGGTGGTGTGGGTACACGTTTCTGGCCTATGAGCAGGACAACACATCCCAAGCAATTTATTGATATACTTGGAACAGGCAAGACATTAATACAGCACACTTATGACCGCTTCCTTAAAATATGCCCTCAGGAAAATATCTATATCGTTACAAACGAAATTTATAAAAACCTTGTAATAAAGCAGATAAAAGGCATTTCGGAAAATCAGGTGATATGTGAAACAGCAAGGAGGAATACCGCCCCATGCATTGCTTACGGAAGTTACAAGATTTTCAAAAAAAATCCAAAAGCAAACATAGTGGTTGCGCCTTCAGACCATATTATTTTAAGGGAAAATGAGTTTACCGACATCATCAACTCTGCCCTTGCTGCAACATCAAAGAACAAGTGGCTGGTTACACTGGGAATAAAGCCAAGCAGGCCTGATACAGGATACGGCTATATACAGTTTGTTGAAAAATCGCTGGAAGGCAAGGATGCAAGACTGAAAAAAGTGAAGACTTTTACGGAAAAGCCCAATCTGGCAATAGCAAAATCTTTTTTAAAGAGCGGGGACTTCCTCTGGAATTCAGGTATATTTATATGGTCTGTAAGCAGCATACTTGAAGCATTTGAAAAATACCTGCCTGAAGTGAATTCACTTTTCAAAGAAGGGCTCCCGAAATACAATACAAAAGGCGAACATGATTTCATCAAACAGGCTTATACAGTATGCCGCAACATATCTATTGACTACGGCATTATGGAAAAAGCTGACAATGTTTATGTCTTTTGTTCGGATTTTGGCTGGTCAGACCTTGGTACGTGGGGTTCTTTGTATGAGATTAGAAATAAAAACAAAAGCGGAAATGCTGTAGTAGGAAAGAAAGTACTTATGTATGACTCTAAAAACTGCATTGTAAATATCCCGGATGACAAGCTGGTTGTCTTGCAGGGACTGGAAGATTACATTGTTGTTGAATCAAATAACGTGCTGCTTGTCTGCAAAAAACAAGATGAACAGCATATAAGGCAGTTCGTAAATGATGTTAAAATGGAAAGAGGCGAACAATATATCTGACCTGTAAATCTTTTTTTACAAATTAAATTATGAAAGAATAATGAAAAAGATTACTTTATTGTTATTTTTAAATGTTTCTTTATTCTGTGTTTCTGCCCAGAATATTTATCAGGACATCACCGTTGATCAAGCTGATTCTTTGATAACAGCCAACAACGGCAATGATCAATTTGTCATTTTAGACGTGCGCACATCAGGAGAATATGCAGGCGGCCATATTGCAAATGCAATAAATATTGATTATTATTCCCCGACTTTTGGCGCCCAGATAGACTTGCTCAGCAAATCTTCGGTATACCTTGTTTATTGTGGTGTGGGTGGCAGAAGCGCAAAAGCCATGGATACAATGGAAGTGTATGCATTTGAAGAAGTATATAACATGCTGGAAGGGATAAGTGCATGGATTTCCGGAGGGCATTCTGTTGTGACAGGAACAAAAGATTTAAATAATACTCACAGAGATGTTGCTGTTTATCCTAATCCCGCGAAAAATTTCATAATTATAGAATCTCCTATATCGTCAGACAATACAGAATATAAAATATATGATATCGTCGGAAAAGAACTAAATTCAGGCATTCTGAAAAGATCGGACAAAAATTATATTGACGTTTCAGATCTGAAAAGCGGAATGTATTTTCTGAAAGTTGCAGACGAACAGAATA
>CAZSJF010000156.1:0-6926 GCA_964606705.1 uncultured Bacteroidales bacterium | reverse complement strand
ATTGCAGATTCTGTTGAAACAGCTTTTTTTGAAGGCAGAGGTAAATGCATCATTGAAAGTGATTCAGGGCAGAAAAAAGAATTTTCAAATCAGTTTGAACTTGATGGCATCAAGTTTGAAGAACCATCTGCAAACCTGTTCAGTTTCAACAATCCCTACGGTGCATGCAAACACTGTGAAGGTTTCGGCAGCGTGATGGGCATTGACGAAGACCTCGTTATCCCCGACAAAAGCCTTTCCGTTTATGACGGTGCTGTTCTGTGCTGGCGCGGCGAGAAGATGAGCAGGTGGAAAGAAAGGCTGGTCATGAATGCATACAAATTCGACTTTCCAATACACAAGCCTTACCATGAGCTGACTTCCGAACAAAAAGAAATTCTATGGAACGGCAACAAGCATATAAGAGGCATAAACACTTTTTTCAAATTTGTGGAAAGAAAATCCTACAAGATACAATACAGGGTGATGCTTTCGCGCTACAGGGGAAAGACCGCATGCCCCTCATGCAAAGGCAGCAGACTGAGAAAAGATGCGGAATATGTAAAAATCAACAATAAAAGCATAAGCGAACTATCTGAAATGCCTGTAAGCAGGCTATTAAGTTTTTTTAAAACCATAAAATTGAACGAGCACGAAAAACAGGTTTCCAAAAGGATGCTTACTGAAATAACAAACCGTCTGCAGTACCTTGAAGATGCCGGACTAGGTTATCTCACTCTAAACCGCCTTGCAAACACCTTATCAGGAGGGGAATCACAGAGAATAAACCTTGCCAATTCTTTAGGAAGCAACCTCGTCGGCTCCATGTATATACTTGACGAGCCTAGCATAGGGCTGCATCCACGCGACACCCACAGGCTTATAAAAATACTGATGCAGCTTCGTGACCTGGGAAATACTGTAATAGTTGTTGAACATGACGAAGAGATTATAAAAGCTGCAGACAACATAATAGATATTGGCCCTTATGCAGGTACAAACGGCGGAGAAGTAATATGCAGCGGCACATATAAGGAACTTTTAAAAGAAAAAAACAGCCTCACATCCCAATACCTCAACAAACATCTGAAAATAGCTATTCCCGCAGAACGAAGAAAATGGAAAGAATATATTGAAGTCACCGGAGCAAGAGAAAACAACCTGAAAAACATAAATGTAAAATTTCCTTTAAATACGCTTACTGTTGTTACAGGTGTGAGTGGCTCAGGCAAAAGTTCGCTGGTGAACAAAATACTGTATGCTTCATTAAAAAAGAAATTTGACGGCTACAGAGAAAAAACAGGAGAATTTACCAGGCTGGAAGGCGATATAAACAATATACAGAATATAGAATTTGTCAACCAGAATCCCATAGGGCGATCCTCCCGTTCAAATCCCGCAACCTATGTGAAGGCTTACGATGACATAAGAGAATTATATGCTGCGCAGCAGCTTTCAGAAGTAAGGGGATATAAGCCAGGATTTTTTTCTTTCAACATAAAAGGAGGCAGGTGTGAAGAATGCCAGGGAGAAGGCACTGTTAATATATCAATGCAGTTTATGGCTGATGTGGAACTGATATGCGACGAATGTAACGGCAAGCGGTATAAAGATGAAGTCCTTGACATAAAATACAGAGGCAGGAACATCACAGACATACTGGAAATGACAATTGATGAAGCTGTAGAATTCTTTTCCTCTGCCAATGAAGAAAACAATACTATCGAAAAAAGAATTGTTGCAAAACTGAAACCTTTGCAGGAAACAGGCATGGGTTATGTCAAAATGGGGCAACCCTCAAGCACCCTTAGCGGCGGCGAAGCACAAAGAGTCAAACTTGCTTCCTTCCTGACAAAAGGCAATACTGATAAACCAACACTTTTTATATTTGACGAGCCAACAACAGGATTGCACTTCCATGACATCAACAAACTGCTTTTTGCCTTTGATGCACTTATAAAAAACAGACATTCACTGATCGTCATAGAACATAACATGGAAGTAATAAAATGTGCCGACTGGATAATAGATTTAGGACCAGAAGGAGGAGAAAAAGGAGGATATGTTGTATATGAAGGAACGCCTGAAGATATTGTCAAATGCAAAGAATCTTATACAGGAAACTTTTTAAAAAATAAATTATGACAGACGATAAAAAAATTATTTTTTCCATGGTTGGCGTAAATAAAGTATTTCCGCCGCACAAACAGGTATTAAAAGATATTTACCTTTCTTTTTATTATGGTGCCAAAATAGGAATCATAGGGCTTAACGGTTCGGGCAAATCCACATTGCTTAAAATCATTGCAGGAACAGAACCGTCTTTTCAGGGAAAAGTGGTTTTTTCTCCCGGATATTCGGTAGGCTATCTGGAACAAGACCCCAAACTTGATGAAACTAAAACCGTAAAAGAGATCGTGCAGGAAGGAGTCCAGGAAGTTGTTGACCTGCTTAAAGAATACGAAGAGCTGAATATGAAGTTTACAGAGCCGATGAGTGATGAAAATATGAGTAAACTTATCGAAAGACAAGGTGTGTTGACAGAAAAACTGGAACATCAAAATGCATGGGAACTTGACTCAAGGCTTGAAAGGGCCATGGATGCCCTGCGATGTCCCGAAGGAGATACTCCGATAAAGAACCTTTCCGGTGGTGAACTTAGGCGTGTAGCTTTATGCCGACTTCTGCTGAAAGAACCCGACATTCTTCTTCTTGACGAGCCAACCAACCACCTTGATGCAGAATCAGTGCAATGGCTGGAAATACACCTGCAAAAATATAAAGGTACAGTAATTGCTGTAACCCACGACCGATATTTCCTTGACAATGTAGCAGGCTGGATACTTGAGCTTGACAGAGGGGAAGGCATTCCGTGGCAGGGCAATTATTCCTCATGGCTTGAACAGAAAACACAGCGTCTGGCACAAGAAGAAAAACAGGAGAGCAAAAGGCGTAAAACCCTTGAGAGAGAACTGGAATGGGTTCGTATGTCGCCTAAAGCCCGCCATGCAAAATCAAAAGCAAGGCTTACTGCTTATGACAAAATGCTTAATGAAGATGTAAAACAAAAAGAAGAAAGGCTCGAGATATTCATCCCTGACGGCCCGCGTTTAGGCAACGTAGTTATTGAAGCAGGCAACGTTTCAAAATCTTTTGGAGAAAAACTGTTGTTCGAAGGGCTTAATTTTTCGTTGCCACCTGCAGGTATTGTAGGGATAATCGGCCCCAACGGTGCAGGTAAAACAACATTATTCAGGATGATAACAGGTTCGGAAAAACCGGATAAAGGAAATTTCAAAACAGGTGAAACCGTAAAAATAGGCTATGTTGACCAGTCGCATAAAGCCATTGACCCCGGCAAAACAGTTTTCCAGGTGATATCAGACAACAGTGAATTCATACAGGTAGGCGGGCGTTCCATGAATGCACGTGCTTACGTGGCAAGGTTTAACTTCAGCGGTGCTGACCAGGAAAAAAAATGCGGCATATTGTCAGGCGGGGAACGCAACAGGCTGCACCTAGCTTTAACACTGAAAGAAGAAGCCAATGTACTGCTGCTTGACGAGCCTACAAATGATATTGACATAAACACCCTCCGTGCACTTGAAAATGGCCTTGAGAACTTTGCTGGCTGTGCTGTGATAATTTCACACGACAGGTGGTTTCTTGACAGAGTTGCAACACACATACTTGCTTTTGAAGGAAACTCACAGGTATATTTCTTTGAAGGTTCTTACTCCGAATATGAAGAGAACAGGAAGAAACGCCTCGGTGACAGCGGCCCGAAACGTATAAGATATAAAAAACTGACAGGGGATTAGTTATTAAGACAAACCCCCTTTATTCCTATTGTTATAAATTAATGACAGATCATTAATTTATGTTCTAAAGAAGTATCTTTTGTATGCAGAATAATATCATAAACTCCATTGTTCAACTTATCTGTTTTAATAAGTTTCAGATTTTTTCCTGAGGGCAATTCTTTATAGTCAACCATCATCATTTTTCTTCCATACATATCAAAAACCTCAATCCAGACATTCTGAGAAGAAGTAAGATTGATGTCAAGTACAAAATTACTGACAGCAGGATTCGGATAGACCTTAAATTGAGAAACAAACTTATTCACTTCATTAATCCCTGTTGAAACAACAGTAGAAGCTTCGGGTGTAATTTTTTGTGCTTCGGTTAAACCAACACTGTCACTTGCAATACAGAAAAATTTATAACTATTTCCTTTCTTACCTGTAAAAAGAGCAGATGTATTACCGGCAGATGCTTTCCATAAAACATAATCACTGTCATTTTCTGAAACAAATATGTTATAATTAAGGATTCCGCAACCCTGATCGCTACCTGACCAGCTAACTGTAAAAACACTATCTGATTGAACAGGGTCTAAAATATCCACAGAACTTACAGGCACTATGGCATCTATCTTATTAGAGTATATATTTGTACTTATAGGTGCATTAAAATCAAAAACAATATCTGCTTTGTTTGTGATAATATCATCATGCACAACTGATTCTTTAAGTTTGCAACTGAAAGCCACATTTCCTTCACCTTCAGGATAATTAACATTCGGAGGAAGGAAGCCCAGATCAGGATCTTCAGTAAGTTCCAATGTTATACGGTCAAAAGAATGGAAGTCCCATGAAACAACACCAGTAAGTGTATCAAGAACACCATGAACCTGTACAATAATATCTTTACTTGGATACATGTCAATCAACACTGCAAACTCTTTGGCATAATCCTGAATTCTTACAGTAGTGTCACCAAAAGTAATTGTATTAAAACTGAAAGTATTCAAATCAAACTTGGAAACATCCAATGTATCTTTTACAAACACTTCAAGAGCTGAAGCAGTTGCTGTATCTTTATTTTCAAAGTAGATACGATAACTTATATTTCCTTTTTCTGATATATAATTGTCTTCAGTAAATCCACGAGGGCCAACAATTTCATTAGGGTCAAAAGAAGTTACACCTTTACTATTTTTTTTATTTTCATTTTTCTTTCTGAACTTACGCCAGCAGCCTTCAGTTGCATCGGAACCATCTTTCATATCAATCATCATATTAGTAACTCCAATACCTAATGATACTGCCTGTCCTAAACCCGGCACAAAGCTGGTAGCACATTGTGTAATGGAGCCTGCCCATGATACTCCGCTCCAAAGCCAGCTTCCCCATGTATTGGGTGCTTCATCAGGTTTAACAGATTCAGGAGTTATATAACCAATGGGGTCAACAATTTTATCTACTAATTGATAACAACCCATTCCGGGTATTAATCCGATTACTCCTGTTGAGAAATATTTCATAGCAGCAGCAGTAATACATGCTCTGACTTCAGCAGGCATCGGTTCAGTTTCTTTTGAGCTGAAATCAATATTTTCCCAGAAAGGATCTATCATCCATGCACTCATTGTAAGTGTTCCTGTTCCGGTGAGTTTAACTTTCACTCTTACATCCTTTGCTGAACCAGCAGGAATGTCAGGAATATAAAAAGGATATACCCGCATATTCTGTCCTTCATATCCTGTTAAAGAATCAGTAACATAATATATGGCAACAGAATCGGCAATCTTTGTATAATCAGGACCAAGGTCTATAACCCCTTTAGGAAGCACAATTTTGTTATCAGGGAATGTTACTTCTAACCCGGAAATATCATTTATTACATAGACCAATACTGTTCCATTAGCATCAACATTAGCTGTATTTCCATAGTTAAGATTAAATGTCTGCCAGCGGTTTAGTAAAAACCTGTCACGCCCTGACAAAACAACCCATGGGTTACTGCGTTCACCTTCAGCAATAGTAAAATAAGCAGGTTTTATAAGTGTGCTGTCGCCGGGTGTTTCAATAACTATGTCATAAACACCTATTGTCTTGTCTTTAAGATTAAATTTTGCAAGCATTGATTCTCCAACAACATCGGTTAAAAATGACGTATCCGCAACAATATCAGGTTGTCCGTTTAATTTCATTTTTACAACACTTGTATTTTTAAGCCCTGCACCGAAAATATATAATGTAACATATCCTGTGTTGCCGCCAAACTGAGGTTCAACAGTTTCTATCATAGGATGAAATGTTGTTATACCTAATGGCGTGGATGAAAGGAGGTAATGGCCGTATGATGGAGCATTAGTTATAGTTACTGCATTATTAGTTGTATCAATACTAACACCATCCGTAATTTCATTCCATGTAAGGCCTGCATTAGGTGAAAAGAATACCTTGAGAGAATCTTCAGGATTTCCATTCAATGCATCAGTTTTATAATTCAATTTAAGCCATACTAATGAATCATTAAAATTCTGCGGATAGTTTCTTAACCGCCACCATGTGTCTACTGTACCTGTTGCCGTCGGATGCTGCTGATAACCATAATTATCAACAATCAATTCATTAATTGATGTTCCCATTCTGCTGGTAACAGATGCTGCATATAAGTTATACAGGTTATTGCCGCCATTGTCAATATCCTGAGAAAAAGAAACCCTTCCGTAATTTAATAATCTTGATGCATTAGCTATGGCTAAAGAGGATAAATCAAGTATAGAATTCTGCTTTAGAACACACCACGCATCAGGCGCTCCTGTAAAATTCAGATTAGGAATAGTATTATTTCCAACCAATGATATTGAGTCATCAGCATAAAATACGCCCTGCATCCCATAGGCATTACTTCCCGAAAAAGTACGATCATTTGTTCCTGTTAAATAAACATTATTAACAGTAAACACATTATTGTTTGTAATATCACCACTGACGTACATATTTAAACTGTATCCCGAAGGATTATTTGATATTACGCCTTTGTTAATTAAATTGCCATTAACTGTAAGAAAGCTTGAATATCCATATTGATTATAGAGAGTATCTATTATTGTTGCTGTTCCTTCAAATGTATTTCCATCCTGCTTGTATAAT
>CAZSJF010000155.1:5301-6941 GCA_964606705.1 uncultured Bacteroidales bacterium | reverse complement strand
CTTATAAGTCCTTGCTCATCTTGGCATTGATAGATTTCAGGTATTTTATTATTTCGTTTGAATTCTTTTTAAGGTACGGAGCATAATCCATAACTGTGCTTGATTTGTAATCCTTGGTGTTAATATCAGCACCGCCTGCAACAAGGTTTTTAAGGCTTTCAAGCTGTCCCTGGTCAATGGCATAAAATATCGCGGTGTTTCCGTCATTGTCCCTTAAGTTGGCATCAGCACCATTGTTGAGCAGATATGTTATTACTTCTTTATTTCCGACAAGAGATGCTATCATCAGAGCTGTTATTCCCAATTCGTTTTTGGCGTTAACATCTGCTTTACTGCTGATGAGAAATTTAACAGTTTCCATGTTGCCGCCTCTTGCAGCAAACATCAGGGGTGTCCAGCCTTTTGTCCCTTTGGCATTAACATCAGCACCTTTTTTAATAAGTTTTTTAACTTTTTTTACCATGCCGTCACTTGAATATATCTCTATCGCTAGCTGGGGTTTTACAGTTACTACCGGCTTTAAAAAGTCAGCCTGTGAAAAAGCAGGGCTCAATGAAGTGATAAAAATAAACATAAAAGCTGTTAAAAAACAGTTCTTGATTTTTATAAACAAATTTTCTTTTTTCATAACTTAACTCCTTGTTATTTTTCTGTTATGACAAATATAAATATAAATGATAATTACTTTATAAATACTTCAGTAATTTTTTTAACAGTAAAATAAAAAATATTCAGGAGTTATAAAGTGAGTTTTGGAGTTTTAAGAAATTCATGTACATTTGAACTGATTAATTACAATTATTTTATAAAAAAGAGGAGAGCAAATGAAAATAGGTATTGTAATGTTTATATGTTTTTTGCTTGCTATTGGAAGCTCAACAGGGCAAACAGCAATAACAGCAGAGCAAAAGAAAGATATCAAAGGATTAATGAATAAATACTTTGAGGAAAAGGATACTGTTGAGAGAGATGTTATTCTGAAAAAACTTGAAGGTTTTAAAAATGTGTCATTCCCTGAATTTGAAGGTATTATCAGAGAAGGGAAAGAATATGAAAAAGATGTTGATACAGGACTGATAACGAAAGATCTGACTTGTGAACATGTTACTCATGACACAAAATATTATCTTTATGTTCCGACAACATATGATCCCAGTAAGTCTTATCCTGTCATGTTAGTTTATATGGGTGGCAGATGGAATATGGAGAAGGATGTTGCAGATAGGACTACTCATTCCTATTTTTCTGCATGGATGGACCCCAATATCGCAGAACAAAACGGTTGGATTATTGCAGCACCTGTTTGTACACCAGGGTGGGGCAACATCGGATGGTCAATAATGATTTCTACAATAGACGATCTGAAAAAAACTTATAATGTTAATCCTGACAGGATTTATTGCTGGGGCCAGTCAATGGGTGGGCATGCTGCATTCAGATGTGGTTTGCATATTCCTGATAAATGGGCGGGTGTTTCTCCATGTTGCGGCGGATACGATTATAAAGATGCGCTTGAAATACTCAATAACCTCGCTGTATATCATATTTGGGGTGAAAACGATCCGCATTCAGCAGGTTTAAATGTAATCGGAAGGCTTAATGCGGAGAAATTCAAAAAACCCCCAAACACACCCAACACA
>CAZSJF010000155.1:4287-5291 GCA_964606705.1 uncultured Bacteroidales bacterium | reverse complement strand
GAGAAATTCAAAAAGTTGAAATATGATGTAATTAATGCTCCCCAGCAGGGCGGACATGAGTTGTTTGAAAATACATTTCCTGATATTATTAAATATTTTAATGAGAGACCGAGAAATATGTATCCTAAAAAAGTATTTGCAGAGGTTTCTACTGTCACTACAAACTGGCCAACAGATGATAATATAATGATAAGCAAACCTGATAAAAACAGACCTGAGACATGGAAAGTGCCTATTCACTTTGGCAGGTTCTACTGGATTGAAATAAACAGAAAGATCAATAATGAATTATACAAAAATGATAAAGGAGAGGACAGGTCTCCAACATCAAAAGTTGTGGCAGAAATAAAAGAAGGCAACAAAATTGAAGTGACAACGGAAAATGTTGCAAAATATACTATTTACCTGCATGATAAGCTGGTTGACATGGGTAAGCCGGTAGAAGTATACACTAATGGGAAATTAAGTTTTAGTGGCATAGTCCAGAGGTCATTGAAAACAATGCTTGAAGATGTTGCTGCATACAATGACAGGGGCAGAATATATTATGGTGCAATAGAAATTACTGTTCCTGAAGCCGAACCCAAAAAAGAGTAATAAGGATAACAAATAATTATAAAAATTTATGAGAAGGGATAAGAAAATATTCTGCCTGTCATTAATAATAACAGTGTTTTCTTTTATTACAAGCAATGGCAATAATGATATTGCAGTAATAACTTCAAAGAACCCTTCAGCCGCTGAGAGCCTTGCGTCAAAGGAAATACGAAGGTATATTTATCTCAGAACAGGAGAAATGCTGAGTGTCATTCATACGGATGCCTTAAGCAGCAGCCAGAAAGAAGCTGTTGTAATAGCTGTAAAAGGAACACCTTTCTGCAAAAGCCTGATGCTGCAGTATAACATTGACTTGAAAGATTATGATTACTGTCTTAAGACGGTGGTAAATAACGATCAGAAATTGCATCTGATAATAGGCAGGGATTCAATAAATACATTATACG
>CAZSJF010000155.1:0-4277 GCA_964606705.1 uncultured Bacteroidales bacterium | reverse complement strand
ATTAGGGATACGTTTTTATCTTCACGGTGATGTGATCCCTGATAAGAAGATACCATTATCTATTCCTGAATTAAATGAGCAGTGTAAAGCATTATTTGATATCCGCGGTATACAGCCTTTTCATGATTTTCCTGAAGGCCCTGACTGGTGGAATATTGATGACTATAAGGCAATAATTGCACAGCTCGTTAAAATGAGGATGAATTTTATCGGATTTCATACTTATCCTGAACAAAATTTATTTAACGGCCATTATAAAGCAGAGCCTATGACATGGATAGGTTTTGAACAGGATATTAATAATGACGGCACTGTTAAATCTGCATATCCCGTATTGCATTTTCATACTAAAGACAGTACATGGGGTTATCTGCCGAAAAATACAGGTGATTATTCTTTTGGCGGTTCGGAGTTATTTGAAACAGACAATTATGGTGCTGATTATATAAAGTCAATATCTCCATGGCCTCATACACAAAAAGAAAATATTCAACTCTTCAATGATTTCGGGAAGATATTGAATAATACTTTTGCCTTTGCACATAAACTGGGTGTCAAAACATGCATAGGCACGGAAGTTCCTTTAATCATACCAATGCAGGTTAAAGAAAAATATCATTTGCCTGATAGTTTATACAGTGATTCGCTTATCAAAGCACTTTACAGGGGCATGTTCAAAAGGATCAATCTGGTTCACAACCTGGATTACTACTGGTTCTGGACAGGTGAGGACTGGACATGGAACGGTACTACGGAAAAAGAAGTAAAAAAGGTGGAGAAAGACTTGTTGCTGGCTGTTGAAGCGGCAAAGGAAATGAAAGTTAATTTTACCCTTGCAACATGCGGATGGGTGCTTGGCCCTCCTAACAACATGACACAATTTGACAAAATACTTCCCGTGAATATGCCTTTCAGCTGTATAAACAGAACTGTAGGCTTTGCACCGCTGGAAGACAAATTTAAAGAAATCAGCAGCAGGCCCAAGTGGGCAATACCATGGATGGAAGATGATCCCGGATTGACAAGCCCTCAGCTGTGGGCAGGCAGGATGAGAAAAGATGCCAGTGATGCTCTTTCTTATGGATGTTCAGGATTAATAGGTATACACTGGAGAACGCAGATTTTGGGGCCGACTGTTTCTGCTTTGGCTTATGCGGGATGGAACCAGGATTATAAAAATAAAAGTGTTCCGGGAGATACGAGGGATATGTTTACTGAAGATTTTTATAATGACTGGTCTGTGGCACAGTTTGGCGAGGAAGCCGCTGCAGATATAGCAAAGATATTTGTTAAACTTGACGGAGGCCCTTTGAAATATAATGATAAAGGGGAAATTCAATATGTTGCAAATTTGTTTCGCACTTCTGAATGGGCCGGGAAAGGGCCGGGGGGAATCAAAATATTACAACAATCATGGCAAGAAGTAAGTGTGAAATTTGATTTTATAAATGAACTTTTATTGCTGAAACCACGAATAACAGGAAAAGGCAATATTGAAAGGTTTGATTACTGGCTGAATACATTTCAGTATGCAAAATCAGCGACGCATCTGGGTTGTGTGTTGGGAGAGCTGGAGAAAAAAATGAAAGCTGTAAAGGATGAACAGGATATAAATAAAAAATATAAAATTGCCGAAGAAGCACTGCTTTTAAGAATGGAATCTGTAAATTTATATGGTGAGCTGATGACGTATATGTTGCAGTCAGTAAGTACCAACGGAGAATTGGGTACAATAGCAAACCTTGAACAGCATAATTTGCTGAAACTGCAAAGACTGACAAAGCATGACAGCCTTCTTACTGCAATAATCGGAGAGCCATTGTTGAAAGAAACTATTCTGAGAAAAGAATACCAGGGCATATCAAAAATTATTGTCCCGGCAAAGCGCACGTTACTTGAAAAAGGAGAAAATTTGGAATTGAAAGTTATTATCCTGTCTCAAGATTCGTTGAAAGAGGCTTTCTTTTATTGGCGTAATATCGGCACACAGAAATTCGACAAAATACCTCTGCATCATATTGCACGTGGAGTATATGATGTAACACTTCCTGCCGGTAAAATAAATCAGAATGATTTTGAATATTACATTGAAGCTGATTTCAGTAAAGGAGAAAAACTGTATTATCCTGCAACAGCACCTGAATTGAACAGCAGTGTGGTAGTTATGGATTAATCATTAAGCGGTGACTTTTCTTTGATTCTTTCTTTTGGTGGTAGCAAAAGAAAGAATAGATAATTTTTAAAAAGTGCAAAAAATATGTGTGGTAGTGATGGATTAATCTTCATACAGGAAATAATAAGCTTCTATATTATCAAGGTATGCACCGTCAAAGCCTGCATCAATTATCTTTTTCATATATGAGTTGTCGTTCCCGTAAATAATATCCTGCCAGTCCTGTTCCCAGAATTTGACCCATATCTCATCTTCATAGCCTTCGTATTTTTTCTTCAGCCAGTTTGGCCTGTGGACTTTCCATTTTTCTTCCCAGTAATATCTCCAGTTCTCGGCTGCCCCTATGTTGATATATGATATAAGAAGCCGTCTGGCACCGCATGGCTTTGTTTTTAACTTTGCTAAATCATCTGACGTGAGAATCTCATCATTGAAATACAGGTCTATTATTATCAAATCAAAATCTGATGAATCAACGGCATCAATAAAACTCTGTTTGGAAGAATATTTTTCGGAATTAATAAGGTATAAATAATTTTTTGCTTTCGACAAGGAATCTATGTCATTGGTATTTCCGAACATGGCAGTATCAGGAATTTCAACATAATCGTAATTAGTTGTTGCCCTTGGAAAACAAATAAACCCTTCGGCTTTACATTTCTGTATGTCATCGGCAATGTATGAGTTGTCGGAAACGTAATCTGCAACCATCACAGTGAGTTGTTGTTTTACGGTTTGGAACATAGAAAGTCTCCCGTCATCCTCTGCAAGCGTACCATCATAAAATAGCTCTTCAACGCCAACACCATTGATAGCATTTACATAATCGGTCTTTAATCCTGATTCCTGGTCTGTATTATTAAAAGCGAGCTCTATGCCGTTTTGCGGAATGATGATGAAGTCGCTGTCAATGCCTCTGGCATACTTTGAGATATTGATTATAAAGTTCTGCATTTCAAGAGAGGCCTTTTCTTCCTTTTTATCTTTTGAACAGCTGAATAAGGACAATAATAATAACAGGATGCAATATTTTTTCATAAGATGTTATTTCGTTATCTGGCTTTATTTCCTGATGTTTTAATTGAATCAAAAACAAAGGTATTAATTATTATTTCATAAATTAGCTTTTTAAATCTGAATTTATACAACAATGGTATATCAATATCATACTTTAAATAATGGAATAAGAATCATACACAGGTATGTTGATAAACTTGTTGCACACTGCGGAATAATAATCAATGCAGGTTCAAGAGATGAAACAGGGCAGGAACACGGCCTTGCTCATTTTATTGAACATGTTATTTTCAAAGGAACTAAAAACCGTAGGGCTTTTCAGATACTGAGCCGCATGGAAAACGTGGGAGGGGAGCTGGATACTTTTACAACAAAAGAAGATACCTGCATATATGCTTCTTTTTTAAACCGCTATTATGAAAGAGCAATAGAGTTATTCTATGATATATTGGTTAATTCAACCTTTCTGGAAAAAGAGATTAACAAAGAGAAAGATGTGGTGATGCAGGAGATCGAGTCATACAAAGACTCTCCATCCGAGCAGATATTTGATGATTTCGAAGAGATGATTTTTTCAGGTCATCCTTTGTCGAGAAATGTGCTTGGGAAACCTGAATACATAAAGAAATTCAATACACGGACAATAAAGAATTTCATAAAAAACAATTATCATACCGACGGAATTGTAATTTGTTCTGTGGGGAAAATCGATTTCAGTACCCTGATAAGTATAGCTGAAAGATATTTCTCAGGGATACCGTGTAATAAGATCAAAAAACAACGTGTTCCTTTTGAAAATTATATCCCTAAACAGAAAATGCTTAAAAAAGACACACATCAGATGCAGTGTATTATAGGGAATATAGCATATAACAGTACTGATGACAGGCGGTACCCTTTGATTCTGCTGAACAACATACTCGGGGGCCCGGGCATGAATTCACGCCTTAATATGACTGTAAGGGAAGATCACGGGTTGTGTTACAATATTGAATCAAATTATGTGTCTTTCTGCGATACAGGGATATTTAGCGTATATTTTGCCACAGATGCCGGACAGTTTGAAAAACCAAACACACCCAACACA
>CAZSJF010000154.1:0-6959 GCA_964606705.1 uncultured Bacteroidales bacterium | reverse complement strand
TGTGTTGGGTGTGTTTGGTGGGTTTGTTATTAGAGGTATTACAATAGCGGTGCAGAATAAAGCATATATAAAATTTGACCTGTTAAGGGCAGTTTTGAAGAACAGGAATATGGTGAGGAAAAAAAACAGGATGTAAAGCATGGATAGCCCTTTAAAACTGAAGATTTTATATGTAAGATAAAAGACAACTCCCGAGCCCCAGTGGTGTGTTACTGTCGGGAAAGATGTCTCTGTATATGAATAGGTGTTTGTTGAAAGTATTTTTCCTGTCCTGATGAAAATCTCTCCGTTTTTTATATGCCTTCCTATGTCTGCGTTCACAATCATGATTTTGTGGGCGAAGAATAAAGCTATTAAAATGAAAAGGACACCGCATAAAATATATTTTATGTATTTCGGGATTTTCAGTCCGCTTCCTGATTCTTTATTTTTATTCTTAAAAGACACTTGTAAATTATTTTTTGTTAATTTAGCATAAAATTAAATCAAACAAAGCTATGAAAAAAATTGTTATTTTGTTATCTGCAGTGATAATTTTTGGATGTAACAATTCGAAAATTGACAGGCTTAATCAGGAAAAGGATTCTATTGCAAGGGAAGCATTGAAAAGAGACTCCACTATTAATAACCTGTTCTGGTCGTTTAACAAGATTGAAGAAAATCTTGATTCCATTAAGGTTAAGGAAAATATTATTTCAGTCAGCACAAAAGGCGGGCCGGAAATGCAGCAGGATGTCAGGGACAGGATAAATAATGACATACAGCTTATCAACGACCTGATGGATAAGAATAAAAAACTTATAGCTTCTTTATACCGCAAGATTGATAAATACAACCTTAAAATTGCGGAGTTTGAAAAGATGATATCCAAACTTCAGAAACAGCTTAAAGAAAAAGATGCGGAAATAGAAGCTTTGAAACAAAAACTGCTTAACCTTAATTTTGAAATAGAAACACTGAACGCACACATTGATACTTTAGAGGATCAGAACGAACAGCAGGCCCAGGTAATTGTGAGCAAAGATAAGGAAATAGGCAACAAGGTGAAGGAACTTAATACCGCTTATTATGTGATAGGAACGGAAAAAGAACTGAAGGAGCATCAGGTTATTACAAAACAGGGAGGCTTTGTGGGGATAGGAAAGATAGAAAAACTGATGGATGATTTTAACAAGGATTATTTTACTAAAATAGATATTACAGAATTAAAACAGATATCTGTTTATTCCAAGAAAGCCCGTCTGCTTACAACACATCCTTCATCAGCATATAAATTTGAAAGCAAGGATGGGAAAATAGAAAAACTGACAATTACAAACGCTGAGGATTTCTGGAGAGCATCCAAATACCTGGTTATTATAATTGAATAATACGTTAACATTCTTTTGGCATAATTCTTGAAAAAATTGTTTAATATGAGACAATGGTTATTCATAGCACTCTTTGTTGTGCCGGCAGGTTTTATATACGGGCAGGCTATAGATACAAATAAGACGGATGCGAACGGCAGGAAACAGGGCTTGTGGAAAAAATATGATGAGAACAGGCAGCTTAAGTATGTCGGACACTTCAGAGATGGTATACCTGTAGACACATTCCGCTATTTTTATCCTGACGGAAATATAAAAACCGTTATGCTTTATTCTGATAACGGTGTTTATGCAAAGGCTGTTACTTATTATCCTGATAAAGGCTGTAAGATGGCTGAAGGTGCATACAAAAATAAGGAGAAAGAAGGGAAATGGCTGTATTATAATGAGGATACTGTTATGGTGGCAGAGGAATTTTATGTGAACGGCAAAAAAAACGGCATAGCGAAAAGTTATTATCCTGAAGGCGGCATAAATGAGGAATTAGGGTGGAAGGACGGTGTTAGGCACGGTGTATGGTATCAGTACTATCCTGACGGTGCATTGAAGCTTGAGGCAGGTTATGATGAAGGATTTGTGGACGGCCCGTTCATTGCATATTACGATTCTGCAAAGGTGGTGCATTCCTCCGGTACTTATAAAAAGTCCCTGAAGGAAGGCGAATGGCTGTATTATACAGAGAAAAAAGAAACTATAAAAAAAGAGATATATAAGGGTGGAGAATTGATTAAAGAGGAGACATATATTGACCTTAAAGAGAAAGGTGTGATAAACGACACTAACTTAAGAACAAATCCATGGGAAAGAGAGGAAGATCAGAATCAACCGCAGGGGCAGGACAAAAGCAAGGATAAAGACATAAAAAGATGAAGGTGCTGGTTGCAATGAGCGGCGGAGTTGACAGTTCCGTTGCTGCTTTCCTGTTGTGCGAGCAGGGGTATGATGTTGCCGGAATTACATTGAAAGTGTGGGACTATGTGTCATATGGCTGTAAAGAAAAAGAAAAAGGATGCTGCAGCCTTGATGCAATAAATGATGCAAAAGAAGTTGCCCGTAAATTAGGTATAGAACACCATATTGTTGATTGCTGCAGGGAATTTGAGCAGTCTGTCATCTCCGATTTTATTGATGAATACCTTAAAGGGCATACCCCTAATCCTTGTGTGGTATGCAATCCGCTTATTAAATGGAAAGCATTGACTGACAAGGCTGATGAATTAAAATGCGGTTATATTTCTACAGGGCATTATGCAAGAGTGCGTGAGGGAAATGGCCGTTATATCCTTATGTCGGGTGCGGATGAAAAGAAAGACCAGTCTTATGTTTTGTGGAGGCTTACACAGGAACATCTCAGTAAAACTATTTTTCCGCTTGGCGGCCTTGTTAAAAAAGATATACGCAGTATAGCTTGCAATATAGGTTTTAGCAGGTTGTCTGAGAAACGTGAAAGCCAGGAAATATGTTTTATCCCTGATGATGATTACCGTGCCTTTTTGTGCAGCCGCATTAAAGGGTTGGATGAAAAATATGCCGGCGGTCCATTTGTATCTGTTGACGGCAAAGTGCTCGGCACACATAAGGGTTTTCCTTTTTATACGATAGGGCAGAGGAAGGGGCTTGGCATTGCTCTCGGGAAGCCCGCTTATGTTAAAGAAATTCATGTAAGTACTAATACCATTGTTCTTGGCTTTGAAGAAGATTTATACAGTGACGAAATGTACGTTGAAAGATATAACGGGGTAAAATATCCCGCAATCTCTGACGGAATGAAGGCTGTCGTGAAAATACGATATAACAACAAAGGAGAACTGTGTACATTATTCAATGAAGAAGAGCGTATTAAAGTGAAATTCCATAACAAAGTGTCTGCAGTGACTCCCGGACAGTCTGCGGTTTTTTATGAAGGTAATGATGTTGTGGGCGGAGGAGTTATTATGTGAAACACTTAAAGAACTTATTTTTTTTTCTTTTTTATACAGGAATTGAAAAAAAAGTTGCAAATTGCGCCATATTTTAATCAAGTTAATAATATTGTGAAACCTTAAATTTATACACTATGAAGAAACATAATTTTAATGCAGGCCCTTCAATTTTACCGAGAGTGGCAGTTGAAAATTCGGCAAAAGCTATTTTGGATTTAAACGGAATAGGCATGTCTCTCCTTGAAATTTCTCACAGAAGCAAGGATTTTCAGGCAATAATTGATGAAGCTGTTGCCTTGTTCAAGGAACAGTTTAACATTCCTCAGGGTTATCATGTCCTGTTCTTAGGTGGTGGTGCGAGCCTGCAGTTCTGCATGGTGCCATACAACCTTATGAGTAAAAAGTCAGCTTATCTTGATACCGGAACATGGGCAAGTAAAGCGATAAAGGAAGCTAAATTTTTTGGCGAAGTTCAGGTTGTTGCCTCTTCTTCTGACAAAAATTATAGCTATATCCCTAAGGGTTATACAATTCCTAAGGATGCTGATTACTTCCACATCACAACCAATAATACAATTTTTGGCTCGGAAATACACGAAGATATGAATAGTCCAATACCACTTATTGCAGACATGTCTTCAGATATTTTAAGCCGTCCTGTTGACGTATCAAAATATGCTATGATATATGCAGGTGCACAGAAGAATTTAGGACCTGCAGGAGTTACTGTTGTGATAATCCGTGAAGATATTCTCGGCAAGGTTGATCGTAAGATACCTACAATGCTTGATTACAGGACTCATATCAAAGAAGGTTCATTATACAATACTCCTCCGTGTTTACCTATTTTTACGGTAAAAGAAACTCTGAAATGGATCAAAGAACTTGGCGGTGTTAAGAAAATACAGGAAATGAATATGGAAAAAGCCAATATGCTTTATAATGCTATTGACAGTTCAAAAATGTTTGTAGGAACAGTTGAGAAAGAAAGCCGTTCATTGATGAATGTATGCTTTGTCATGAAAGAACCTTTTAAAGCACTTGAAGAAGAATTCCTGAAATTTGCACAATCAAAAGGAATGGTCGGATTAAAAGGTCACCGTTCTGTCGGAGGATTCAGGGCTTCTATATACAATGCTCTTCCAAAAGAAAGTGTTGTTACTTTAATTGAATCCATGAAAGAATTCGAAAGCACACATTAAAAAACGGATTAATTTTTAAGCATATTAAAAAGAGGAATTTTATTTTCCTCTTTTTTTTTGCAGAAAAATCATAAATTTCATATCTTTATAAAATGATTTATCCTGTTTTTTACGGAATAAAAAATAAAATGAAATTTTTTTACAATCTTACTGTTGCGGTTTCTTTTTTCTTGCTCTTCGGCAAACCTGTTTTGTTTGCTGAAGGTACCAAGCAGATAATGGCTACACCCATCAGCCATGGCAGGCTTGAAATATATCAGTACTTCAGTAATTTTGCACTTTATGGTGTTTCTGAAGAATACAGGCTGAATATAAGAATTAAAGAAGTCGGAGAGAAAATATATTTTGGGTTTGGTAATACTTATGATGCTTTCCAGACGTTAAAGAATGATGTTAAATATAGGATAAAAGACCCTTCAGGCAATATTGTGGTGGCTGAAACAATGCAGTCAGCTTCAGGTAATGGATTTATCAGTAATTTTACCCAGGCTGTTAATGGTCCTAATACAATAAATGTTGGCGGCTATCCTCCGCTGACATATACCCCGGCAACAACCGGAGATTATTACATTGAATTCACATATGTAGATCAATCAGACAGAAGAGAGTTTGAGTTTTTTGACATCACTGTTGCTGATGCGGGTAACAATGCGGTTGACGGAAGAGTGTGGTCTAAAGCATGGCAGTTTACTGTAAGTTCATCTGCAGGTTCAGGCCAGGAATACCTGAATAAATTTGACGGCACAATGTATATCTATGCTGATGACGGCATTGTTACTTCTGTTGATTTTAATGAGATGCAGCCTTATGTGTTCTCGTTGTCTTCGAATAAAACGGGTTGTTTTAACACAGGTAATCTTATTAATGACCGTAAATCCGTCACAGGGCTGAATTTATATCCCCAGTATAAAATATTCTTAAATGAACCCGACTCCACATGCTTCCCGACAGGAGTATTGGGCAGCCTTACCGCACCAACAAAATTAACAGGCTGCCCGCCTGATGACTGGTGTATTGACATATCCGTCAATAAAGAAGGAACTGTGGATATTGTGATTGACCTGAATGACATATCAGGTTACCAGGCGGGAAGTGAAGATATATTGTTAAATACCAATGTAATTAACGGGGTTAACTGTATCCCGTGGAACGGCAAAGATGGCCTTGGAAATAAGGTCCCTTTTGGGAAAAGTATTAAAATAATGGTGCAATATTATAACGGATTGACCCATCTCCCTCTTTATGATGTAGAATACAATACAAATGGCTTTATTGTAAAGATAATAAAGCCTGCCGTTACCAATTCAACACCTGCATTGTTCTGGGATGATTCCAATTTTAACGGGCAAACTCCTGCTCCTCCCTCTCCCTGTCCTGCCGATGGATGTGTTGACCTTTCAGGATCCCATAAATTCGGAGATCCTGCAACTCAGACAATGAACGGTGATTTAAGAACAATAAATACATGGTGGTACGTCTCAAGCGATATAAAAGACAGTGTTGACTTTGTCTATACATATATCCAGGATTCTGTAACTTATAAAGATGAAATATGCAGCAAGAACTCCGGAAGCATCACAGTGTATTCATACGGAGGCAAACCGCCTTATACATATGCATGGAATACAAATCCAATACAGACAGGATCAACAGCAACAGGGCTTTCTGCAGGAAGCTATTCTGTTACTATCACAGATGACGGCAGCTGCAAAGACACAATCATCAACGTAGTGTTGGATAATATCCCTTTTGATATAAAAGTTGATGTGGATACAGTTTCTGATGTGTGTGATCAGGGCATTGGTGAAATATTTATCACCACTTCTGATGGTACACCTCCATACTCATATGTATGGAATACGGATCCGCCGTATTACACTTCAGATGTTACAGGTATTGTTTCGGGAACATATATTGTAACTGTTACCGATGTTAATAATTGTGAAAAACTTGATACCGTAGTACTTGATAATGTATATTGCAATATTGTTATCCCTAATGTATTTACACCTGACGGTGACGGGGTTAATGATTATTTTACAATAACCGATATAGAAAAATATATAAATAACAAGTTGATAATATTTAACCGCTGGGGGAGAAAGGTGCGTGAGTATAATCATTATGTTAATAACTGGGATGGAACAGATGAAAACGGAAGTAAAGCTGTAGATGGTGTATATTACTATGTGCTTTACCTGACCGATAAAAGTAAAGCGATAACAGGAACAATAACAATTTTGAAATAGATGAAAAAAGTTTATTTTTGTAATTGATATATAATATGGTAATATGGTTTTCATAAAAAGAAATATTAAGGAATTTATTTTATTAGGTATATTTTTTATAATCATAAATAGCTTTTCTTATAGTGAAGGAACCTTTGCGCTGATGCCTAATGCTTCCAGTTTCGGGAAAAGCTATTTATGATTATAAAAAACAAACCACCAAACACACCCAACACA
>CAZSJF010000153.1:0-6964 GCA_964606705.1 uncultured Bacteroidales bacterium | reverse complement strand
GTATTTTGTCTATAATATCTAATGCTTCTTTGCCATTGTTTGCATCAGAAATTATTTTAATGTTTTTTTCATTGCTCAAAAGAGCTTTAAGCCCGTCAATCACTATCTGATGGTCGTCAACAAGCAATAATCTGATTACAGGCAGGTCAAAGACTTCTCCTTCCTGTAACTCCTTGGGATCCTGAAGAGGAATGCTTTTTGTTTTCATCCTGTGATGTTATCTGGGTTATGCATTTTTATTTATAACCAAAGTTTATATTGAATAATAAAATAATAACAACAAATATATAAAATAATTACAAAGTAAACAATAGAATGCTGATAACGCTGATTATTAAAGTTTAATGTTGGATGCCTGCCTGACGTCAGGCAAGTTTGACGTTTGATGTTTTTATATAGCAATATTAATATCAATAACTGTTCCTGCACCTATGTCTGATTTTATTTTTATATCGCCGTTTATCAGGTGAACCCTTGAGAAAATGCCTTTCCATCCTATTCCTTCGCTTTTTTCAATGGCAGAAGTATCCATTCCTTTGCCGTTATCTTTCATTGATATTGAAATATTATTTTTATCTTTTATGATCTTAATATCAAACACTGATGCTCCGGAATGTTTAATTATATTGTTTGTTATTTCCTGAATGATCCTGTATAGTGATACTTCGACAAATTCATTTACTCTTTCTTCAAAGCCCTGTAAGTCTACACTTACTTTGATTTTTCCTGCACTGCTTACTTTGTCAATAAGCTCTTTTACAGCGGGAGTAAAGCCAAGCCTCATTAATGTACCGGGCATAATACTGTGTGATATGCTTCTTGTTTCACTGCAGGCTTCATCAATTAATGAGATTGAATTATTGTAAACAGTCTTTTCCTGTTCAGAGGCAGAATTTACAGTTCTTTCAAGAGCGGCAAAGTTGATTTTTATTGTTGACAGCAACTGCCCGAGGCTGTCATGAAGATCATGAGCTATGCGCCGGCGTTCACTTTCCTGCATATCCATAACAGCTTTGAACCTGGTTTTTTGCTCCTGTGCCAGCACTTTTTCAACATTAATCTTATGCCTCATCCTTGCCTTGTTGAACAGCAAGATCGAAGCAAGAATTATAACAATTAAGGAAGAAATAAGTATAATATTGGTTTGCCTGGTTTTTATTTCATTTACTTTTTTTTCCTGTTGAAGTTTATATATCTGTCTCTGTTTTTTTTCAGTTTCATAATTTATTTCCTGCTCTCTGAATCGTTCATCGCTTTCTGCATTGAATATGCTGTCATGGTATACAGAGGACAGTTTGTAATATTCATAGGCTTTCCGATAGTTGCCTTTTTTGGAATACAGGTCAGACATATTATAATAAATCACTGTTATTAATGATTTATATCCAATTTTTGTTGATATTTCTAATCCTTTATCAAAATAATTGATACTTTTATTATACAGCCCCTTATTTTTATATATCTCTCCGACATTATTGTAAGAATCAGCAATGCTTTGTTTGTTTCCTATTCTTTTTCTTATTTCTAACGATTTTAAAAAATAAATTAAAGCTTTGTTATAATCTTTTTTATCATAATATATCATACCAATATTATTGTATGAATTAGCCAGGCCTGGCTTGTCTGTTATTTCTTTCATTATTTTTAAAGATTTTAAATAATAAGTTAAAGATTTGTTATAATCTTTTATATAATAATATAGTAGTCCTATATTATTATATAAATTTCCTATACCTTGTTTATTCTTTATTTCTTTATATATTTTTAATGATTTTAATAAATAAGGTAAGGCTTTTTTGTAATCACCTTTATCATAATATAGCACCCCTATTTTATCGTACAATAGAGCAATACGCAGTTTATCTCCTAATTCTATATGTATATTTAACGATTTTAAATCAAAAGCTAAAGCCTTATCGTAATCACCTTTATAATAATACATCATTCCAATATTGCTACACGAATTAGCTATACCCTTTTTATATTCTAATCTTTCCGCTAATATTAATGCATATTCCGCATAAGGAAATGCTTCTTTTGAATTAGAGTTATTACCGGCAAGTTCAATACATAAACTATTTAATACTTTTACTTTATTAGTGTCTTCTTTAGTTGTTTTCAGAAGTGCCTGCAGACTGTCAATTTTGCTTTGCTGGGGGTAAATGTATAAAGTTGTTATGCTTATTATTACTGTTATTATGAAATTTCTGAACATAATAAATATGTTTTATTCATTGCAGCATCAAAACAAAAATATAACAGGATTCTAACCTGATAATTTCCTGCAACTTGTTGCGAGCTTATTAATAATCAAATATAATTTATATTTTAATAAGGGGCAAAATAAAATCAGAGAATTGTATTTATAAAACATCCGGGGAGCAAAATTGTTGATTCTGATTTGTTTCCAAAAATTAGCTATATTTGAGTTTTTAACAAAACTAGCATTATGAAGAAAACAGCTGTATTCCCTGGTTCCTTTGACCCTATAACAAAAGGCCATGAGTCAATAATAAAAAGAGCTATTCCTCTTTTTGACAGTATAATAATAGGCGTGGGAGAAAACCCTGAAAAGAAATATTATTTTCCTGTAAAACAAAGGATGGACTGGATAAAAAAAATATTTACAAAGTATCCGAATATAAGCATTGTCAGATATAAGGGGTTAACAACAGATTTCTGTAAGAAAAATAATATCAAATATATATTGAGAGGCTTAAGGACATCTGCTGACTTTGAATTTGAAAGAAGCATAGGGCAGATAAATAAGAGGTTATATCCGGATATTGAAACGGTCTTCCTGCTGAGCATGCCTGAATATAATGCACTGAATTCCTCAATCGTAAGGGATATAATAAAGAACGGAGGAAGTGTAAAACAGTTTGTTCCTAAAGAAGTGGAATTATAATGGGTAGATTTAATGTCATTATCATAACATTTTTTTTAGCTGTAATAAGTACAAATTTAATAGCACAGAATGCTGTTATTAAAGGTTATGCACCGGGTGCAGAAAATAAGACAATTAAAATCATCAAATATTCCGATCAGATCACTTATACAGAAAAAGTAATTGCTTCTGCAGTTATCATGCCCACAGGGGAATTCAATATAGAACTGAAAAATATTTTTGAACCAATTTATGCCGTAATAGATATAAGTCTGTACAGAGCCAACATATATATAGAACCGAATACTGCGTATGAAATAAAAATAGACTCTGCAGATTACAGATACTTTACAGATATTTATAATCCGTATTTAAACACGCCGCCGCTGAACATTAGTATATTGAATTCAAATGAAAAAGATCTGAATTCATTAATACAGGATTTTAATT
The DNA here is from genome assembly GCA_964606705.1 of uncultured Bacteroidales bacterium. GTDB lineage: Bacteria > Bacteroidota > Bacteroidia > Bacteroidales > CAZSJF01 > CAZSJF01. The sequence continues at coordinate 3,627 of CAZSJF010000153.1, read as the reverse complement.
ATTTATACAATAATTTTATACAGGATAAATTTGATTCCTTACGCAGGTTCAGAAGCAAGAAAATAGTGCAGGATTTTAAAAGACAAGCTGATTCAATATATTCAGACATAAAAAATGATTATTTCCGGTCATATCTTAACTATAAAATGGCTTCTGTAGAGCAATTCTCTCAGGTTATTTCAAGGGATTCCCTTGCCGGAAAATATTTTATTGACAAGCCGGTACTTTATGAAAACATTGAATATATGAGCTTCCTGAATGAGTTTTTCTCAGGGTATATTCCTGCAATGTCAAAAAAAATTACAGCGAATGATATAGAAACAACTATAAATGTTCATAACAGCTATAAAGCATTGCTTGACACCCTAGGGAAAGACACCATTCTTAAAAATCAGAAACTGAGGGAGCTGGTAATGCTTAAAACACTTGGTGAACTTTATAATAATGATAATTATAAGAAGGAGAACATACGGAATATTATAGAATTTATCAGAGATAACAGCATCTTCAATGAGCACAGAATTATCGCAGATAATCTCATTAAAATTCTTACAAAGTTGAAACCAGGTACAAAGGCGCCTGAATTTAAGTTAAAAGATGTCAATGGCAACATTGTTTCTCTGAGTGATTTTGTAGGGAAAAAATATGTTTACCTGGTTTTCTGGCATATAAAATGTCAGGCCTGCCTTGCCGAAATGGAATTGTTAAACAAATACAAGGAGAAATATGGTAATGATGTAGAGATTATAGGTATTTCTGTGGATAATGATTTATATGATATGAAAAGATTTCTTAAAGAAAAAGATTATAAATGGACAGTTATACATTACAACAATGATCCCGGGCTTCTTGAAAATTATGATATAAAGGCATATCCACAGTTTGTTCTTATAAATAAGGAAGGAAATATTCTGAAATATCCTGCTGATTATCCGAATAGCATTGAGCCGTTATTCATGTCACTCGTTAAAAAATCTCCTGAAAAAGGCTATAAAATTTTTGAAAAGTAGTATTCCAGCAAACTATTTATTGATTTATGGGTATTAGGCAGAACCTCTTTTTTTATTTCTTTTCTGTCAAACCATCTTATACAGGTAATGTCCTCCTCGGTCTGAGGTATTAATTTCGTATATTCCGGGCAAGCCATTTCAAACCAGTGTGTTTGTTTCAGTATCATGTCATTTTCCAGAAAATAAATATGATAAGTATCAGGCAGAGCTCTTGTGATTTTTAAGTTTGAAATGCCGCATTCCTCTTTAACTTCTCTGACAGCAGTTTCCGGCAGCGATTCATTTTTTTCGGTTTTCCCTTTTGGCAAATCCCACTTACCTCTTCTGAAAATGAATAAAAATTTATTCCCGTTATTTTTCACCAGCCCCCCTGCAGCATCAATTAATTTAAAAAGAGAAAAAAAATCCTTTTCCAGTTTCTTGAAATCTTTGCTGTAGATCAGGATTTGTTTTTTATTGCCATGGATAAACTGTTTAATTTCAGAGAGTAAAGAATTTTTAGATATATGTCTGTAAGAGAAATTCTTATCCCTTTCAGAAATTTTGTTAATATTTTTCTTCAGGAAAATTTCTTTGTCGTTAATAAAAACTTTATACATTTGCGGCATGAGAAAATCAGATAATACAGCCCTGCAAATATCGGAATTTTTATTGCAAATCAAAGCAATAAAATTGAATATAAGCAAACCTTACACATGGGCATCCGGATGGAAATCTCCGATATATTGTGATAACAGGAAAACATTGTCTTATCCTAAGATAAGGACTTATATAAGACAGGAACTGGTAAGAATTATTGCTGAAGAATTTGGTAATGCTGATGTTATTGCAGGTGTTGCCACAGGTGGCATAGCCATGGGTGCTCTTGTTGCACAGGAGCTCGGGCTGCCTTTTATTTATGTCAGGCCTACGGAAAAATCACACGGGCTTGAAAATCAGATAGAAGGTGTTGTTGAGCCGGGACAGTCAGTTATTGTTATTGAAGACCTTGTTTCCACAGGGAAGAGCAGTTTAAATGCAGTAGATGCCATTGTAAGGGCAGGATGTACAGTGAAAGGGATGGCAGCTGTCTTTACTTACGGATTTAAAGTTGCACAGGATAATTTCAAAAAAGCAAAATGTCCCCTTGTAACCCTGCTGGATTACGACACTCTTATAAAGCAGGCTGTTGACAAGGATTACGTAAAAGAAACCCACCTGAAGTCGCTCAAAAAGTGGCGTGAAGAACCCGAAAGCTGGGGAAAATAATATGACCAGCATAGAGAGCCGGAAAGTCATAGTCAATTCTTCCTGTGAAAAAATATTTTCTTTTTTCAGTAACCTTAATAATTTTCAGAAAATTATGCCGGAACAGGTTATAAACTGGCAGTCAACAGAAAATACCTGTTCTTTTACAATAAAAGGTATATGTGATCTGAACATGCATATAGTTGAAAAAATTCCCGATTCAAAAATAATTATAGAGTCACAGGATAAGAAACCATTTGATTATAACCTTGAATTTTCTTTTAATAATTCAGAGGATGATAAATGTTCTGCACAGATCATCTTTAATGCCGACCTCAATCCGTTAATAAAAATGATGGCGGAAACCCCGCTGCAGAATTTCGTGAATATACTTGCTGATAATCTTAGTAAATTATTCTGAACGAGAGATGTTATTTTTTGCTCCGCATCTCGGGCAGATTACGTATGGACTCTTATAGTCAGGCGGGACTTTTATCTTTAATCCGCAATTACAATTTATAAATGAATAATTGTTTACAGCCATCATAATGTTGCCAAGAGAACGTTTGTTTCCTTTGGCGCTTAGGGTATCTGCACTGCTTCCTGCCTGCCGCACAGATACTGTTTCATTATCTGCCAGAGCGGATCCGGGCATAAAGCCGCATTTTTTTCCTGTTGCAGATGCATAGGCTTTGGTATAATCATTGTAATTGGCGCCGCCTGACATGTTTCTTAAAATACGTACCCTTTCCTCGATTGGCGGATGAGTGCTGAATAGCGAAGTGGCAGATGCTCCCTTTTTACGGAAAGGATTGGAAATATACATAGGAGCAGTGACTTTATTTGCCGACTGCATTTCAACAGATGATGAAGAGATTTTTTCCAGAGCAGATGCCAGTCCTTCAGGGTAGCGCGTCAGCCTTGCTCCTGAAGCATCAGCAAGATATTCCCTCCTGCGTGACATTGAAAAATAAAGCATGTTGGCCAGTATCGGTGAAAGAATAGCAAGAATAATTGCTATTGCCATTATTATCAGTTGTGCCTGTCCCCCCCCTTTTGACTTGTAGCGAACCCCTGAGGTATGCCATAAGGAGCGCAGAAATATCTCAGAAATAAGTACAATGGAGCCGACCATTATTCCTGCCAGAGTCATGAAACGTACATCGCGGTTTATGATATGAGACATCTCATGGGCAACAACACCCTGCAGCTCGTCCCTATTGCATCGTGAAAGAAGCCCTGCAGTTACAGCTACTGAACTTTTTTCCGGACTCATTCCGGTGGCAAAGGCATTCGGCGCCTCCTCATTGATAATATATACTTTGGGCATTGCAGTCATGCCTGAAGCAATCTTCATTTCCTCCCCAACAAACCAAACACACCCAACACA
>CAZSJF010000152.1:0-7001 GCA_964606705.1 uncultured Bacteroidales bacterium | reverse complement strand
AAAATATGAACCGCGTCCAACATCACAGCCGATATAATCATCCCATGCATCACCTAAATCCACATCCGTAAATATTCCTATATATGTGCTGTCATAAGTATTGATTGAACGGTTGAATATTTTATAATTTAAAAACACAGTATTGTTTAATCCTGCTGAAGGACAGTCAAAAGCATAAGCCATGCCATGCACTTCTATTCCCAGAGGAGTTCCTCCTGTTTCGCCATGAATATCTCCTCTGTCGTTGAAGATAAAAAATATTGCCTGATCGCCTCTTATAAGAGGATAATCTCCTGCACTGGGGTCATAGCTTCCGTTTCCGTCATTGTCAAAAAACGGGGCAAGGTAAAAACTTTGATTTTTTGCAACATCCCCATGAACAGGCCAATTCATTATAACTTCCGGAATTGTTATAAATAAACCTTGTATAAAACTATCAATAGTGGATTTATTTATTTTCCATACCTTATAGTAGTATGCAATAGTCTGGGTATCAACAGAAGTAGTTCCATCAGTGGTTAGAGGCCCTGTATAGAAATCAGCAGCATCAAAAGTAGGTCTGTATCTTTCACCTGCTAAATGTAAACTATCATTAGGATCTTTACCACCTATCCATAAAGTGCTGTTGAAGATAGAGTTTACACTACTACCTTTTGGTACTTCATACACATTTTGATTTTGTAAATCCCAGAAATGATTGCCAAAAGCGTTGAACCTTGCTTTAACATTATTAATATCAAGAGAAGAATAATATTCATCATTTATTATATTAATGTAAACTTTGGCAAAATTAGAATTAGCAGAATGTTCATCTCTTATCCTGTATAAAATAGAATCTAATCCGTTAAAATATGTATCTGGAGTATAAACAATTAAGCTGTCAGATATTTTTTGCGCACCGATAACCAGACTTAATTTAATTGTATCACCATCCGAATCATAATCATTTGTCAGAACATTTATTGTATCCGGCACGCCCCATCTAAAAGTTATAGTTACAGTATCATTAACTGCAACAGGGTTGGTATTCTGTGCTTTAATATTGAAAAGCACAAAACACATTATTAAGAGTAACATTAATTTTTTCATAGGTTTTAGTTTTTTTAGTTAACAATTTGGTTAATTATAGTTTAAGAACACAAAACAAATATAATTGTCTGCCTTAGCGGATACAATACATATTTGGTAAACGGCAGGTGATTATAAGTGAACGGCAGGTGATTATAAGTGAAATCAGAAATCGTAATAAAAATTTTGCAAAAAAGCCCGTATTCCGATATAAACAAAAGTGGAATGTTTGCTTTCTGTTGCAGTTTCTGTTCTGTCAGAAATGCCGAGAACAATATTCATGTTGGTTCTGGGATTAAGCAGATAGCTTATTTTTAAATCCTTATAAATGAGTGTTGTTTTCAGCCCCTGCCCGTTGAAATTTCCGAATCCGTGCAAACCGTACTGTGCGGCTGTGTCGGATTTAAAAATATCTTTCCCCCAGTGCGAAGTGGAAGTGTCGGCTCCGTAAACGGCATACATGAATTTTGCCTCGGCGGACCAGCGTTTGTATTTATATCTTAAAAAACTCACAGATTCCTTAAAGTTAGCACCTAGCGGGTGTGCCAGCGGCTGGTTGTAATGTGCATAGTTCTGCAGAGGAGTTTTATGCGCATAAGTGTATGGCTGCACCTGATTATATTCTGTCTGGAAGCCAAGATTTGGGATTTTAAAAATATTGAATCCTTTTATCCCGAACTGAAACGCAAACTTGTTTTGTATGAATCCTTTGCCTTCGCTTAATTTTTTGAGATTACAATCATCGATCACGAACTGGTCATAAAAGCAGAATTGATCAGAAATTTTATATTTCATGCCTAATCCTATAATGGAATTATTAGGGGAACATAGGGAAAATTCGACAGGGCGGAAGAATATAACAGGGTTCAGGTAATTTATCTCGAAACCTTTGGTTCCGCTACTATCGGAAGCCTGCCATATAACGCCTTCAAACAGGTTAAGGTTGAATCTTTTTGAAATATTCCAACTCAGGTAATGAAATGAGCCGTACTTTTTCTGAAAACCCATTTCGTAAGTATGCGGTTCACGGATATCCTGAAACTGTGTGAACAGGTTTACATATTTAATTTTCCAGATATTTGTAGATATCTTAAGAAAAGGGTAATTAAAAGAGTTGTCGGAAAGCATAAGAGAACGGTAGCCGTCGCCCCAGAAATTCTTGCCATGTCCGAACTGGAAGTTAAAATACTTTGAAGGCGTATAAGAGATATATCCGTCAGCCATCGCATAATCAAAGCCTGAATAAAATCCTTTTTTATATCCTTGCCCTGGTACTATGCCGTTGCATTTTATGTAATCACTTATGTAATCAATAAATGTAGCCTGTGTTTCATAGAAGTTTGAGGAAAAAGAAAATTTGTCCCCTATGCTGCCGTTAACCCAAAAACCCCTTGTATTCACAAACCCAGTATTGCCATCAATCAAATCTTTTCCGTATTCAAAATTAACAGCAGGGTCTATTGTCAGCTTAAAATCATCAGCATTTACTTTAATCAGATTTTCATTAAACACTTTATTCCAAAACCATTGAGGAAATTTTCTTTTAAAAGTTTTTTCGTTATTTTCAGTATTCAGCAGGGAATCATAATTAATAACTTCATTGATTTCTGAAACCAGAAAAGGTTTGACAGAAGTATGAAAATTGCTCTTGGTTGAATAAAGGTAAGATTCATAAGAATTATAAGTAGCGCCATTGCAATGCAAATACAACTGCTGGCTGTATGCGGAAAATGCAAAAGTTACGGATAAACAGGCAGTTATGACTGATTTAAAAAACATTATGTTTAGTTTATAGACGGCAATTTACAATTTTTTTCTTACTATTTGTAATATGTATAAGGGAGAGCCGAATGCTGGATATGTCATAACTTTTTATTTTTTATCAACTCTCTGGCTACAAGAAAAACAAATTGAAAATTACCTATTAAATATCGTTTCCACATTCTTTTGGGCTCCTGAATAAAGCGATAAAGCCACTCAAGGCCGGTTTTTTGCATCCAGTAAGGAGCTCTTTTTGTAAATCCAGCCACTACATCGAAACTACCTCCAACACCCATAATAAAAGGGATTTTTATCGTATGTTTATACTTATCAAGAAACTTTTCTTTTTTAGGAGAATTAATAGCAACGAATAAGATATCAGCCTTGCTTTCTGCAATATTTTTTGCAATTATTTCCTTTTCACTTTCTTCATAATACCCATTTCTGTAGCCGGCAATTATTTCAGAAGAATAATTCTGGGAATACTGCATAACAACCTTTGATACAATTTCTTCTTTTGCTCCAAAAAAATATATTTTATAATGATTTTGAAATGATAATTTTACCAAATTATTCATTAGATCTATGCCTGTAACTCTTTCCGGAAGCGGTTTTCCCAATATTTTTGATGCCCATACTACTGATTGGCCGTCAGCATTTATTAAATCGCAGTTTACGACCGAATTATGCAACTCCTTGTCTTTTTGCATCAGTACAATTTTATAGGCATTTACTGCCACATGGTGAATTTGTTTTTTGTTTTTTATAGCCTCTTCAATAATATCCAAAGTTTTCTGCATAGAAATGCAGTCTATGGGGATATTGAATATATTTATTTTTTTATCAGACATCTGATATCAAATATCATTATTTATTCCTGTATTTGATAATGTTAGCAGGTACACCTCCAACAATAGCATAATCAGGAACATTTCTTGTAACGACAGCACCAGCTGCTACAATAACATGATTGCCAATAGTAACACCTGGAGTTATAATCGTATTTGCCCCCAGCCACACATCATTTCCAATAACAACTTTTTCTTCGATGACCGGTTGTAATGCAATTGGCGTGGAAAGATCCTGGTAGCAATGATTCTTGGTATATATCTTAACATCGGGTCCCATAATTACATAATCCCCGATATAAGTATTTGACTGTATGATACAATTTGTTCCTACCTCTGAATAATTGCCTATTTCAATAAACATTGAGATGTCAGCGTTTCGTTTTACACGCAACCCTTTACCGCATCTTGTAACAAAAGATTTTACAAAATATCTGCGTAATACCGGGAAAAAAAGAGCATAAGGGCGATAAACCTCAGGCGTATATCTTAACAATGTTAAATAAAAAAAATAAAATAATTTTTTGATAATCATAAGTGGTTTATTTTGTTTTACATTTGTTTGTAATATTTATCAGCATACGACAATGCAACCAGCATAGGCGATGTTGACCATCGCAGATATGATTGTTTATACGTAAAGAGCTTTGTTTTTTTGTAATAGAAGAATCCTTTGTCGTCAAACAGGTTATTGATGGTATTGTTAATTAATTTATCAAGTAAATCTTTCTTGTTCCATCCAAGCCAGGTACTCACAAGAGTGAGTGTTTGAATAGCTTGTGCACAGTTTTGTGATTCAATAGGGTATTTAGTACTTGTGTTGAAATATTTCGGAAAATTATCATCTGTAAACAAATTATTGATGTAATAATCCCATGCTTTGGATAACGAAAGACTTAATTTTTCTGATTCGTAACCATGTGAATATGCGTAGGCCAAAGATTCGATAATAAACCCTGTGTGAAATCCGTCAATCCATTTGCCTTGTTCTGATCTTGAATAATACCAGCTGCCATCATTGTTTTGCTCCTCTGTTAAAAGTTGTATCAGTTTATTAATTACTGAGGTTTCAGCATAATGATGTTTCAGGGTATTATTGGCTTTACATAAAAAATAAATGACCAAAGCATTTACATTATATGTTGGAGATTTTTGTCCGGGATAATATGAAAACCATCCTTTGGATGATTCGTCTTTAAAGGAAAAAACTTTAAAAAGAGCATCAATTATGCTTTCAATTTGTTTTTCATACTCTTCGTTTTTTACAAAACTTAATAATTCACATATTGCCAGACCCGTTGTAACTGTATTGTAGATATTGGGTGTATTGGCATTGGCATTGACAAAGCGAGAAGTGTAGGGAAAATTCAATCCCCATACCGGCTCTGCACATGAACATTTTAAATCTAATAATTTTTTGTAAATTGATGTTGCTTTTTCAGCAGAGTTATTCAATGAAAAAACCCACAACAGGTCTGAAACAAGTTTAGTATGAACCATTTTTTTCATCCCAAACCAATGCAAATCCAGGCGTGATTTGGCATTTATCTGAATTGTTATTCTGCGAAGTAAATCTGACCTTTTTGTAAGCCGATCTAACATAGGACAAGTTAATGCATCATACAAGTCATAAGATTTATAATTTTGACTTTCAATATAAAAAATAGATTTTTTTATAATTTCAATAATTGAATTTTTATCCATTGCTTTTATTTTGCTGAATATATCCCAATTGTTAGCTGTTACTGCTCTCCTTATACAATGTTAATCTTAAAATGGTTTTATTATATATGACGGAATATAATTAAATCTAGGTTTGTTGAGTTGAACATTTTTTCCTGCGAAAAATTCATCAACAGCCTTAGTCTCCCCTTCAACAGTTCCATAATCGTCTAACATCAATATGCCACCTTTAACAACTTTATCCCATAGATTTTCTAAGATAACTTTTGTAGGCTCATATACGTCAACATCTATATGAAGCATTGATATTTTAAGTGTTTGATTTTTTGCAAGATATTCAGGAATTGTTTTGAGAACATCACCTTCAATCAAAGCATAGTTTTTGAATCCTTTATTGTTTAAGTGTATTTCAAATTCTTCCTTACTTATGCCGTAGCCGCCTTCATTTTCAAACCGTTCAACAAATTTTTTATCACTATCAAGATGCAATTCATCCGGGAATTTGCCGAAATTATCAAATCCGATAATTTTTCTGGAAAAATCATTTTCCAATAAGCTCCTGAAAGATAATAATCTAACCATAGATGTTCCTTTATAAACACCAAATTCTAAAATGTCGCCTGGCAAATTGATTATTTTATTATAAATTTCTAACTGATTGAGCAGTTTACCTATTCTACTTGTTTCACAAGTCAAATAAAAACCATTTTCATAGTCCCATTTTTTTGATAAATCAACCGAGTAATTTTTCATAATATTTAATTATTACGTTGTTCGTATAATTTTTATTTCTCTATTGACTGTTACCAATAGATATTTAACCCGCAATTTACAAAAAAATAAAACAATAAAAGAAGAGGGAGAAATTATAAATGAAATATAGGCTGGATTTTAAAGAAAATATTATTAAGGACTTTTATGAATTAGTAAACATAATATTCTCTTCAGTTTGACATTTTAATGATAGAATTTATGACATTTGCCTGATGTTCATATGTATTGTTTCCTCCGACATATTTCTTTATAAAATCGTTATATAAAGGAATCTTTTCATAAATGGTTTCAGCTTTTGACAAGATGCTATTAAGGTCATTGAAATTGTCAGCATAAAGACCGACTTCTTTGAATATATGTATAAAAGGTATGGTTAATTTTGGATAATTAATAATAATTAATGGCTTATTAAAAATCAGAGCAGTGTATAAGGCAGTACTCCATAATCCAAGAACAATGTCACATTTACTTATCAAATCTATAGTATTAGCTTCCTGTTCTATTAAAATATTATCATTGTTTTTAAATGCTTTTACATATCGTTCTTTCGAATCGCGTGGATGTACTTTTAATATTAATCTAAAGCCATAATTATTACATATATCAGCCATCTCTGTAAAGTAATCAAATTCCTCCTCATAAGAAATTGAAGTTGCATTGAAATATTTTACAGGCTGCTGTACGTATATGGCATATTTGACAAATTCGTTTTTTTTATTGTTTTTATAGAATTCAAATTCTTTGTCCGTTTTTACAATGGGATAACCTGAAAAAAAGACTTTTTCCCTGTTATAATGAAAAATTTTATTAATTGCATTGAATCCTTTTTCTGCATAAAAAAGGGCATAATCATATTTAGCATTTTTG
>CAZSJF010000151.1:0-7019 GCA_964606705.1 uncultured Bacteroidales bacterium | reverse complement strand
TGTGTTGGGTGTGTTTGGTGTTGTGGTGCCTTGTTTATATCCTATTTCTTTAAATATTTTTATTGATTTTAAATAACAATACTTAAAGAAATAGGATATAAACAAGGCATAGCTGACTCTTACAATAATATCGGGATGATATATTATGATAAAAATAATTACAATAAAGCTTTACTATATATCTTTAAATCATTAAAAATATATAAAGAAATTGCAAACAGACAAGACATAGCTTATTCATACAGTAATATCGGAATGATATATCATGAAAGAATTGATTACAATAAGGCTTTACTCTATTACTTTAAATCATTAAAATTATATAGAAAGATAAGAGATAAACAAGGCATAGCAGATTGTTACAATAATATTGGATCGATATATAATGACAATGGGGATAATAATAAGGCCCTGATCTATTATTTAAAATCTTTAAAAATACAAAAGGAATTGGACGATAAACAAGGCATAAGTATATCATATACAAATATCGGGACTATTTACGACTCTAGAAAAGATTACAATAAAGCATTATTTTATTATTTAAAATCTTTAAAAATAAGAGAAAAACTTGGATATAAGCAGGACATAGCTAATTCTTATATCAATATCGGAGTGGTTTATTATAATATGGAAAATTATGACAAAGCATTATTATATAATCTTAAATCATTAAAGATTTATAAAGAATCAGGAGATAAAAAAGGTATTGCCATATGTTATGATAATATTGGGGAAATATATAACAACAAAAAAGTTTATGATAAAAGTTTAGATTATTACAATAAAGGTTTATTACTAGCAAAAGAAGTAGAAGACAAATCATTAATGACAATATTTTACAATAACTTATCTGATTTATACCACAAAACAGGAAACTACCAGAAGGCTTATGAATACCAGAATCTGTACCTTATATATCATGACAGCATATTCAATGCAGAAAACAACAAACGTTTCAAAGAACAGGAAGTAAAATATGAAACTGAAAAGAAAACACAGGAAAACAAAGCTCTTATGAAATTAAATGTGCTTAAAGATGAGAAATTAAAAAGGGACAGGATTTTATTTATATTGATTTTTATAGTATTTGCAGTAATCACCATCATGGCTTTTAACAGGTTTAAACAAAATCAGAAAGATAAACTGGCGGAATTAAAACAACAGGCATTACAGTCACAGTATAATGCTCTTGAGCGACATATCAGCCCTCATTTTTTCTTCAATACTTTAAATACATTAATAAGCCTGAGCGAGGAAAAAAAGGGAAATATAACAGATTTTGTCCAGCAGTTTTCAAACACATACAGAATTATACTTCAGAGCCGCGATAAACAACTGCATAAAGTGAGGGAAGAATTTAATTTTATAGTATCATATACAGCGATATTACTCTACAGATTTGAAAATAAACTGACAGTAAACATAAATATACCTGAAAAATATATGGAATATTCAGTAATTCCTTTATGCCTGTATCTCATAATTGATGAAGCAATAAATTACAATATAATATCAGCCAGAGACCCATTGATTATAGATATATATACAGATGAAAACAAAATGCTGGTAGTTAAAAATAACAAACAGTTAAGAAACGTACCTGTAGAGCCAACAAAATCAGGAATAGCAAGCCTTAAAGCACGGTATAAATTTCACACAGATAAGGAAGTGGAAGTAATAAATGATTTAAAAGAATTTATCGTTAAACTGCCTCTTATTAAACAATGAACAATTATCAATTAACAATGATCAGGTAAGTGAAAAAGATTTGTTTTATATACAGGTTCGTTAAGTATTACTTGACTTCAAAAACAAAGTACCGTATTCATTCGCCATTCGTTTATGATTTAATAACAAATGTCATTAATGATAAATCTGTTTATGATGATTATAAAGTTATTGAAAGTATAAGGAAGAAATTACTAAAAGACAATACGGAAATAAATATTACAGATTTAGGAAGTACTGAAAAAAGAATATATAAAAATATAATCAGAAATATTGCACGATGTTCTGCCGAATCACCCAAGTATGATAAGCTGTTATACAGGCTGGTCAGATATTTCAAACCTGCAAATATTCTGGAACTGGGAACATCACTCGGATTAAGCGCAATTTATCAGAGCCTTGCAAATCCTGAAAGTAAACTTGTTACTATTGAAGGCTGTGAAGAAATTGGCAGAGTCGCCAAAAGAAATTTTAATAAATCAGGCAGCATTAATAATATTGAAATTGTCATCGGAAACTTTGATGATGTTCTGCCTGATGTCATAAAAAAAACAGGTTCCCTTGACTATATGTTCTTTGACGGCAATCACAGAAAAGAGCCGACAATAAGGTATTTTGAGCAGTGCATTCCTTTTACCAATAATAATTCCCTTTTTGTCTTTGATGATATTTACTGGTCGGAAGAAATGCAGCAGGCATGGGATTATATAAAAAAACACCCCAAAGTTATTATAACAATTGATTTATTTTTTGTAGGTTTAGTTTTTTTTAGAAAAGAACTGACAAAACAGGATTTTAAAATAAGGTTCTAATGAACAAAGAAATTATCAGGCTTGTTGATGTTACGAAGCTATACAAAGTAGGAACAGAAGTTGTAAAGGCTCTGGATAACCTATCCGTTTCTATAAACAAAAATGAATATGTTGCTCTGATGGGGCCTTCCGGCTCCGGTAAATCCACGCTGATTAACATTCTCGGATGCCTTGACACAGCCACGAAAGGTCAGTATATTTTTAATGACCGTGATGTAAGCAAATTGTCTGACAATGAACTGGCAGAAATAAGAAACAAGGAAATAGGTTTTGTCTTCCAGACTTTTAATCTCCTCCCGCGCTATAACGCCCTCGAAAATGTCATGCTGCCTCTGGTATATGCGGGTGTAAACAAAAATATAAGAACCGAAAAAGCTTATGAAGTTATAAAAAGTGTCAAACTTCTGGATAGAGCGAAACATAAGCCGAATGAACTCTCAGGTGGACAACAGCAAAGGGTTGCTATAGCAAGAGCCATGATCAACAACCCTGCAATAATTCTCGCTGACGAACCTACAGGCAACCTGGATTCCAAGACTTCTGTTGAAATTATGTTGTTATTTGAAGAAATACACAGGCTTGGCAATACCGTTATAATTGTTACTCATGAGGAAGATATTGCAAAATACACACATCGTGTTATCCGCCTTCTGGATGGAAAAATAGACACGGATAAAATGAATGAAAAAGTCATTAGAACATTACAATAATCAAATTATTCTGTGTTTTCTGTCTGTAATTTATGTACCATCAAATAAAAAATATAATTTTCGACCTTGGCGGAGTAATATTGAACATAGAGCCGCAACTATCATACAATGCTTTCAGAAAATTAGGCATATCAGATTTTGAAAACATCTATACCCCGGTAAAACAAACGGAACTTTTTGACAGGTTTGAAAGAGGCCATATCAGCCCTGCAGAATTCAGGGAAGAAATAAAGAAAGCATTTAATATCCCTGCAACATATAAACAGATCGATGATGCATGGAACGCTATACTCATGGATATCCCGCATAACAGGATTGAAATGTTACAGCAGATAAAATGCAATTACAGATTGTTCCTGCTTAGCAATACTAACGAAATACATCATGCCTCTTTTCATGATAATATCGTGAAGAATTACAAAAAAGATATTTTTTCAGAAATTTTTGAAAGGACATACTATTCCTTTGAGATGGGCATTAAAAAGCCTGACAAGCGGATTTTTGAAAAAGTTCTCACAGAAAACTGCCTAAAACCTGAAGAAACCCTGTTTATAGATGACTCATATAAGCATATAGCCGCTGCAAAAGAGCTGGGTATTAAATGCTTTTTTCTTGAAAACACAGAAGTGTCAGTATTGTTTAAAAACGGGAAATTATCTGCAGCTGACAATCAGATTTTATAATTCTGTGAGATATCATCAAGGGTTTTACATATCTCTTCATAATCAACAGAGGTAACTAATTTTATACGGTACTTTCTGAAGTCGGCAAGCCCTTTGAAATAATCGCCGTAATGCCTGCGCAAAACAAGGATGCCAGTTTTTTCTCCTCTTACCTCAATACATCTCTGCAGATGCTTCCTGCATATCTCAACCTTTTCCTGAATTGACGGGGCCGGCAATATCTCATTTCTGTTTAAAAAATGTTTAATTTCCCTGAATATCCAGGGATTGCCAATGCTTGCCCTGCCTATCATGATGCCGTCAACATTATATTTTTTCTTCAGCTCAAGAGCTTTTTCAGGACTGTCAACATCACCATTGCCAATGACGGGGATAAATATTTTCGGATTATTTTTCACTTCACCTATCAGTGTCCAGTCTGCATATCCCCTGAACATTTGTGCTTTTGTGCGCCCATGAATTGTTATTGCTTTTATTCCCACATCCTGAAGCCTTTCAGAAATCTCGACAATGTTCTTATTATTTTCATCCCATCCGAGCCTCGTCTTCACAGTTACAGGCAATTTTGTAGAACGTACAACAGCATCAGTAATCTTAATCATTTTGGGAATATCATTCAGGATGCCTGCACCACATCCTTTTTTAGCTATTTTTCTCACCGAACAGCCAAAATTAATATCAATAAGTTCCGGGTTTGACTTCTCTGCAAATTCAACACTTGCTTTCATCGAATCAATATCGTTACCAAAAATCTGAACGCCGACAGGCCTTTCATCATCAAACACCCTGATTTTATCAAAACTCTTTTTCACATCTCTGATAAGCCCGTCTGATGCTGTAAATTCGGTATATACCATATCAGCGCCAAAACCTTTGCATAAACTCCGGAAAGAATAGTCGGTGATGTCCTCCATCGGTGCAAGGAATATGGGAAAATCACCAAGTTCAATATTCCCTATTTTTACCATTATCCTGTATTTCTGATAAATTTACTTACTGCCTGCAAAATAACAAAATTAACATATATAAAAAACAGCAATCAGGGGTGAGTATCGAATTTCATTTCTTACAGAACGAAAAGTTCTTGCCTATAGACAAACAGTTTATTTTTCCCTGTTCATTAAAGCTTACATCAAAATCTGCATTTTTTCCTGTAACTTTCTTATAACTCTCTTTTCCTAAAGCGAGAAGATCTTCTCTGGTTAATTTATCTGCCGGCAGTTGCTGTTCCTCGGTTTCGGTTACTTTTTTACGGAATCTGGACAATAAATACTCTTTTACAGTATAAACTTTGCCCTGCTCACTGGCCTGTGCTAACTGATCTGTTTCTTCAGCTAAATTCTGATTAGTATAAACTGGAACAGAATATTGCGCTCTCTCTACTGTAATTTTGTTGTCAAAAGCATTATAATTACAAGCTAACTGGTCAATGGGTCTGGATTCTACCGGTTTCAGCATATTCCTTTCTTGTTTTACAAAAACTTTCTCTTCATGCTGTATTGCTGTACCTTTTTCAATATTTACTTTATCATATCTTTTTGCAGCATTTACATGTTGCACTCTTTCTATTTTGGTTTGGGTTGTTTTTCCCTGATGTGTATTATTTCCGTTTTCTGCAATATTATTGTTGGTAGCCGGTTTATTCAGGAAATAAATTCCCACAAAAATCAATATTGAAGCTGCAACAGAAACGGCAGTATAGATATATCTTTTGCTGTAAACAGGTATGACATATTTTTTCAGAGCCTGCTTTTCTTCATAGACAATGCTCTTGTCCGGCACAAGTAAAGTTTTTCTGAACAAATCAAACTCTTTCTGCAATGAAAGATTATTCTGCAGGAACAAATCAAGTTCTCTGGATTCCTGCAGGTTAAGGTCGCCTTCCAGCCGTGCAATAAAATATTCCTGATAATTATTTTCGTTAATTTCACTGACAGGTCTAACAACTGACTTCTTCAGTACATTTTTATCATCAAATACCGTCTTTACATCAGGTTTCATGAATGTCTTCCTGAACAGTTCGTATTCTTTTTTCAGAAAAATATTTTTTTCCAGGAATAACTCAACATTTTCTGACGACCTTACATCCAGATCATTTTCCAGATAAGCAATGAAATACTCCTGATAATTGCTTTCATTTATGGAATCAACCGCAATGATCACGAGCTTTTTCAAATTCTCTTTATTATCAAATTTAATTGACGCATCGGCTTTTAAGGAGATATTTTCAAAACTTTCAAATTCTTCTTTCAGATCATAGTTCTGCTCAAGAAACAGGAATAATTCGGCCACCTGACTTTCATTCAGCGTTCCTTCAAAGTAATCAATGAAGAATATTTCGTAATTATTTCTGTTTATTTTCATGTGCTTAAGTGGTCTTAATCTGCTGATATTTATCCATTATCTTCAATTATAATATTTATATTTATTACTTTCTATTCCCATGGAATACCCATGTTTAATCATCTCTTTTAATATGCGTCAGTGCATGGGTATTTCATATAACTGCTTCTATGCTTCCAATATATTCCTTTAAAGTCATTCTTGCCCTGTATATGTACACTTTGACCTGTGACTCGTTCAATCCGACAATCTTCCCTATTTCCTCATAAGAATATCCTTCATAATCCCTGAGCAGGATCACCGAGCGCTGGACATCAGGCAGTTTTTTCAGGGCTTCGTCAAGTATTTCTTTAAGGTCGGAATATTGTCCGCTGTCTGATGAAGCACCAAACTGCTCCTCCTCATCCATACCCGTCTGCCTGCTGTCTTTTCTTATACTGTCAATCATGGTACGGTATGCTGTTGTAAAAAGGTATGCCCTTGCTTTCTCATAAGAAACCTCTTTTACCTTCTCCCACATCTTCACAAATGAATCCTGCACAATATCCTTTGCCTTATCCTTATCCTTGATATTTTTCAGAATAAAACGATAAACACCATCAGAGTAATTATCAACGCAAATATTATATTCGGCAGTGGTCATTTAATATATTCCTGGCTTATTTTATACCTAAGACGTTTATATGTTACAAAAAGTTACAGGTAAGAAATAAAATCTTTTAGCTAAATCTTAATTTATT
>CAZSJF010000150.1:0-7028 GCA_964606705.1 uncultured Bacteroidales bacterium | reverse complement strand
CTTTTTTTGGATTAAAGCTTATTTACTTTTTTTTAGCTGTTTTCTTAACGATTTTTTTTGGAGCTTTTTTCACGATTTTTTTTGCAACTTTTTTTGCCATAATTTTTTTGTTTTTTAAATTTATAAAATTAAATTAGTACAAAGGAACAACATTTTTTGTTTGCTGATTGATATATATATTGTTTTTTATTAACACAAGATTGTTAATCCACAAATACTGTTTTTTTAATTTTATTTTTTCTTTTTAACATTAATTTCGCTTTACTGATACATTGTTTGAGTGTTTGACTCAAGATTTTTATTTCAGGTTTCGTTTTATAAAAAAAACGGTATTAACAATTTGAAAATTTATTTTTATGAAAAAAATGATTTGCAAGAAAGATGATTAATAGTAAATGATGAAATAAATTTCATATTCAACCCATAACAAATATTATAAGTTTATGGGGTTAATAAAAATATATCATTTTAATTTTAAATCAGGTTTTCCGATCCTGTTCATTTGTTTCAGTGTCCATCCCTGCCTTTTTAACATATACCCTGAAGGCTTTGAAGGATTTCTTTTTCTCGGATTAGGAAGTATTGTCGCAATCATCGCCGCCTGTGATTTTGTGAGTTTGGAAGCATGTTTGCCGTAATAAGTCATTGAGGCGGCTTCAACTCCGTAAATGCCGTTTCCCATTTCCGCAACATTGAGATAAACCTCGACGATCCGTTCTTTACTCCAGAAAACTTCAAGCAGTAAAGTAAAGTAAGCTTCAAATCCTTTTCTTATATATGTCCTGCCGGGCCAGAGAAAAACATTTTTAGCCGTCTGCATTGTGATGGTGCTGGCACCTCTTATGCGTTTACCTTTTTTATTTAGTTTCTGTGCCCTTTTGATTGCATCAAAGTCGAAACCGAAATGATGTGTAAAGTTCTGATCTTCGGCAGCCACTACTGCATAAACAATATTTGGCGACATCTCATCTAAAGAAACCCAGTCTTTTTTCATTTTTATTTTCTCTCCGTGAAATGCCTGTATAAAACATCTCTGGATCATTAAAAATGTAAACGGTACCGGAACAAACCTGAAAAATATCACAGATAATATACTTAATGCAAAGAAGTAAATAACTATTCTTTTCAGCCACTTTAATATTTTCCTGAAGTGTTTTTTCATTTTTAAACGGTTTTAACTTCTTGTTAATTCGCAGATGATTTTTTTGCTGTCAGGATATATGCTTATAAGTTTCTCTCTTTTTCCTAATTCAAAATCTTCAAAATCAAATCCCGGTGCAACGGTGCATCCGGCAAGTGAAAACGAATTTATATCTTTTACTTTTGCTCCAAACCAGCATCCCCCGGGAATAACAAACTGCATACATTCATTATTTTCAGGATTGTCGCCCAGAACCACTTCATTGAATTTACCTGAGCTGTCAAAATAATAAATATTAAGAGGTGAGCCTGAATAGAAATGCCATATCTCATCAGATTTGATCTTATGAAATGCTGAAAAGTCATCACTATCTAATAAAAAGTATATGGATGTCCCGAAACACCTGTCACCACTATATCTTGAAGGCAGATGACCTGCTTTTACAGTTTCTCCGGAACGGTAAACTTCTTTATACCATCCTCCTTCAGGGTGTTTAATGAGGCCGAGTTTTTCAATGAAATATTCCTTTGATCTCATTTGTTTTTCGTGTTCTGTTTCTTTGTCTCTTTGTTATCTTTCGGGCCGAATATCCAGATTAACCGGAATGTAAGAATGTTGTGATACTGTTTTCTTACCTCGTTATTATTAAATGTCCGGGTCCTTATTTTTTGAATGGAATAAGCATATCTGAAATCAAAATTAAGATTACTCTTTATTTTAAACATTGCATCAAATATCCATTCTATATCATCCCTGTTATACGGGAGGGTTTGTTTTGTCCAGTTTATTTTTATTTCATGTTCCTCTTCGCTGAACCCGACAAGCCTTCCCCATGAGAACCCTGTGCCAATAGACATTCCTCCTTTATCTTTATAGTGGAATAAAACGGGAACTTCAACATAATTAAGTTTCAGCTTATATTCTCCATTCAGAGTATCTTTATATGGATCTTTTTTCTTATATGAACCTTTCTGATTATATATTTCTTCAATGCTGACAAAAAAATTGTTGCCGAGAGGTATAATTGCCGAAGTTCCTGCGTTGAATCCGAATTTATGATAGCCATAAACTTCATCTCCGTCAACCTGAGTGGCATTAAAGCCAAATATCAGGGCTCCTTTCATACGTTGACCGTAAGTATAAAATGAAAATAAAATCAGTATGGACAATAATAATTTATTCATAAGCAGATCATAATAGAATTTTTCCTGTCATTTCCTCAGGGATGTTCAGCTCCATTATTTTCAGTATTGTCGGGGCTATATCGCAAAGCCTGCCGTTGTTAATTTTTTTATAATCGGGGTCGATTAAAATGCATGGCACCTGATTATTTGAATGAGCGGTGTTAGGGCTTCCGTCTTTATTTACTGCAAAGTCAGCATTTCCATGGTCGGCAATTACCATCACGGAATAATTATTTTTTATGGCTGTATTGCAGACTTCACTCACACATTTGTCCACTGTTTCAAGAGCGGTCCTGATAGCAGCATAAACACCTGTATGCCCCACCATATCGGCATTAGCAAAGTTCAGGCAGATAAAGTCTGTTTCTGCTTTATTCAGTTCGGCAACAATGGCATCTTTAACTTCAATGGCGCTCATTTCAGGCTTCAGGTCGTAAGTGGCTACTTTTGGAGAAGGTACCATTATCCTTTTTTCTCCTTCAAAAGGATCTTCCCTGCCGCCTGAGAAAAAGAATGTAACATGTGCATATTTTTCAGTTTCAGCAATGCGTATCTGTTTTTTGCCTGATTTTGACAGGATTTCTCCTAAAGTGTTATGCAGGTCTTCTTTGTCAAAAAGTATGTGTATGTTTTTGAAAGTCTCATCATATCTGGTCATTGTAACATAATACAACGGCATTGTCTTCATCCCGAAATCAGGAAAGTCTTTTTGCGTAAGTACAGTTGTTATCTGCCTCAGCCTGTCTGTCCTGAAATTAAAACATATCACCACATCGCCTTCTTTCAGGGTGGTTAACGGCTTGTTGTTTTCGTCAACTATTATAGAAGGTTTGATAAACTCATCAGTAACACCTTCCTTATATGATTCTTCAACAGCTTCCAGAGGATCGGTGAAATATCTGCCTTTTCCTTCAATGACCATGTCGTATGCAAGTTTTATCCTTTCCCACCTTTTATCCCTGTCCATCCCGTAATATCTTCCAGATACCGTTGCAATTTTACCGACAGAGCCGGACAGGTGGTTATTTAATTTTTTAATAAAACCAAGTCCGCTTCTCGGGTCCGTGTCTCTTCCGTCAGTAAATGCATGGACGAATACGTCTTCCAGCCCATGGCCTTTTGCAATATCACATAATTTCGTAAGGTGGTTAATCATTGAATGCACGCCGCCGTCTGAAACCAATCCGAAGAAATGAATGGTTTTGTTGTTCTCTTTTGCATATTTATATGCTTTGAGCAGTTCCGTATTTTTTTCAATGCTGTTATCTTTGATGGCAATATTTATCCTCACCAGGTCCTGATAAACAATTTTTCCTGCACCGATGTTCAGGTGCCCTACTTCTGAATTGCCCATCTGTCCTTCAGGAAGGCCAACATCTTCACCGGATGCGTCAAGGCGGCTGTTGGGGAAATTTTTCAGCAGGTTGTTCATATAAGGAATATCTGCATTGCTCATGACATCGGCTTTGGATTTATCACCTATTCCCCATCCGTCAAGAATTATTAAAATAACTTTTTTGCCCATCTGT
Source organism: uncultured Bacteroidales bacterium (assembly GCA_964606705.1). GTDB lineage: Bacteria > Bacteroidota > Bacteroidia > Bacteroidales > CAZSJF01 > CAZSJF01. The sequence continues at coordinate 3,174 of CAZSJF010000150.1, read as the reverse complement.
AAAATTGTTTATTAGTATTATGTTAATATTTAATGTACATGTTATTATATTAAAAAAATCAATGTTTTTGGTCTTTGGGTTAGGCAGTATGTTTGGTCTTATGTTATAAGTTTTTAGGTTTAACCTATAACCATAGACTTTAGACCAAACTAGTTGCTATGGGCCATTGACCAATAACCAAAATATTTTTTACTTAAGTATATTTAAATTTAATTTTATTATAATTCATATTTAACTTAACATTAGTTTGTATTATATTTTAAGGATAATATATTGCCTCAAGAGGTTTTATTTCTTTAACAATTTTAAATTTCTGTTTACCATTGATTTTATAGCCTATCAGAGCTTCCCCTTTATACTCAACGGGAGGAGGATTTAATTTATCAGGATTACCTGAAGGCTGGTTTTTTTCATCAATACGTTCATTGGCATATATGTAAATAGTATCATTTTTTGAGAATCCGTCTTCGGGTCTGGAAGGAAATTTTCCGCATGCTTTCACCTCATAAAACTTCTGGCCTATCCAGAGCTGGTTTATTATCAGTTTCTTTGAAGATTTTTTTGCCAGCAGGGCAAAACTGTAATTAATACCCCTGCCTGCATCCATGATTCCTCCCGCCCACTTTTTCGAAGTTGAGCTGATGACCTCAAAATCCTTGGGATTAAACAGGCTCAGGCAAAATATAAGTGTGGCAAAACATTTCATCCGTTTGATTTTTATTCAATTCATTTTATTACTTGAGTGTTCTTATTGCTTCAACAGGGTTAAGCCTGGATGCCCTGTATGCAGGAGCCAGCCCTGAAATTAATCCTATTAATACAGATACTATTAATCCCATAAATATATTTGAAAAAGTCAGGATCAAACTGAATTTAACCAGCTTATAAAATATAAGGGTACCTGTATAAACAATTCCCAGCCCGACCATTCCTCCTATAAGGCAGAGAATGACGGATTCCATCAGGAATTGCAAAAGTATGAAATAATTTTTTGCCCCGAGTGATTTCTGAATGCCTATTATATTTGTGCGCTCCTGAACTGAAACAAACATGATATTGGCAATGCCGAAGCCTCCCACCAATAGTGAGAATCCTGCAATTATCCACCCTGCAAGAGTTATTATTCCAAACACATTTTCAATTTCAGCTATATTGATGTCGTTAATGGCAAAGTTATCTTCGGCTCCGGGTTTTAATTTTCTTATTGAACGCATGGCGCCTGTCAGGTCATCTTTAAATTCTTCTTTGGAAACTGTCCTTTGAGGCTTTGCAATTATCATGGAATGAAATCCTTCATAGTCAACATCTACAATATTTTTTGCATAGTTGACAGGCATAAGGATCTGGTCATCGGTTCCCTGCCCGAAATTATCCTCACCTTGTTTTTCCAGAACTCCTATAACCATTAATTTTCTGCCAAGCACTTTGATATATTTGTATAAGCAGTCTTTATTTTCAAAAAGAAGCTCTGAAATTTTACCGCCGAGTATTACAACATTTTTTCCCATAGCTATTTCTATAGGGCTGAAAAAACGGCCTTCTTTAATATTTAAAGACATTGTTTTGTCATAATCATCTGAAATAGCAAGGATAGTGGCATTTTCGATGTTGTTATTTCCGTATTCAACGGTTTTGCTGAATGCGACCATAAATGCACTTACATCAATGGAACTGCTTCTTTTTCTCAGTTCATATAAGTCTTTGCAATTTACAGGAGGCCTGTTCATATATTTCCACCATTCATATTCTCCTCCTGAGAAATGCGGCCACTTTTCAATGAATAATGTATTTTCACCTAATGATTCTATGCTGTCTCTTACTTTGATCTTGATAGAGTCAACGAGAGTCAATATGGAAATTACACAGAATATGCCTATGGTGATCCCAAGCAATGAAAGGATTGTGCGTAGTTTATTTGCAATTATGGCATTTATGGCAAAGACAAAACTCTCGTATATTAATTTCAGGTAAATCATCACTTTATTCAATAAAGATGCAAATTAACAAAATTATGTGAAAAATATTAATATTTTTTAATTGCTTCATGTGGTTAATTTTAATAAAATTGCAGATAATATATAATTTTTATGAAGGGAAGTTTACTGAAAATAAAAAATGCTCTTATATCAGTGTTCCATAAGGAGCAGTTAGATGTAATTGTTAAAAAACTTGATGAGCTGGGTATTAAGATATACTCAACAGGCGGAACGTATGATTTTATAACCGGACTCGGCATAAAAGCAGTACAGGTTGAAACACTTACTTCTTATCCTTCAATACTTGGCGGAAGGGTCAAAACTCTTCATCCTAAAGTATTCGGCGGCATACTGGGCAGGAGGGGCAATAAATCCGATGAGGATCAGATGAAACAGTATGAAATTCCTGAAATAGACCTTGTGATCGTTGACCTTTACCCTTTTGAAAAGACAGTTGCCGCAACCACTGATGAAAGCGAGATCATCGAAAAAATAGATATAGGCGGAATATCGCTTATAAGAGCTGCTGCAAAAAATTATAAGGATGTCATCATAGTGCCGTCTATGGACATGTACAGCAAGCTGATAGAATTGCTTGAAGATAAAAAAGGTTTTTCTTCCGTTGATGACAGGATGTATTTTGCACAGCAGGCATTTAACGTCACCTTACATTACGACACGGCAATATTCAGTTACTTCAACAGAAATGATGAAATCAGGGCATTCAAGCAAAGCATAAATACAGCAACAGTTTTAAGGTATGGTGAAAATCCACATCAGCAGGGTGTTTTTTACGGGGAACTGGAAAAATACCTGAAACAGCTCAATGGCAAGGAAATTTCATATAATAATCTTGTTGATATTGATGCCGCTGTAAATCTTATTGATGAATTTAAGGAAACGGCGTTTGCTGTTATAAAACACACTAATGCCTGTGGTATTGCAGTGAGGGAAAAACTTGCTGATGCCTGGAAAGATGCTCTTGCCGCCGACCCTGTATCTGCATTCGGAGGTGTTCTTGTTACAAACAGGACTGTTGACGGGGAAACTGCTGAAGAGATCAATAAGCTGTTTTTCGAAATAATAATAGCTCCTGACTATGAAAAAAATGCCTTAGATATACTTAAAGTTAATAAAATTATTATATTTTTCTTAACTTTAAGTATATCTAAGGCATTTTTTTCATAGTCAGGAGCTA
>CAZSJF010000149.1:410-7127 GCA_964606705.1 uncultured Bacteroidales bacterium | reverse complement strand
TGTGTTGGGTGTGTTTGGTGTGTGTGTTTGGCCAGTATTCAGGATTGGCCTGCCAGTTGTATTCGATATCATTGTGCTGCCTTATACACAATGATATCGAAGACATCTGGCAGGGCATTCCTGAATACTGGCCAAAACATTCACCTGTATTATTTCCTGTTATAGGACGGCTGAAAAATGACACTTGCTTTTTTGAAGGCAAAAAATACAACATCAAACAGCACGGATTTGCAGGGGGTAAAGAATTTAAACTTGTTGGCAAGTCTGAAAAAAAACTATACTTCCTCCTGTCTTATGATGAGGAAACCTTAACAAATTATCCATTTAAATTTGAATTGCATATTACGTATGAGTTATCAGAAACCAGCCTGAATACAAGCTATAAAGTGGTGAACATTGATGATAAAGATATGTTCTTTTCAATAGGGGCTCATCCCGGTTTTAACTGCCCTCTTTTAAAAGGCGAAAATTACGGGACTATTATCTTGAATTTGAAATTAAAGAAACGGCCCGGAGATTTTACATCACGAAAGACGCCCTTATATCAGGTAAAACAGAATATGTGCTGCAAAACGAAAATATACTAAATTTGTCAAAAGAACTGTTTAAAGACGGAGCTTTGCTGTTTAAAGAAATAAAATCCCAGAGTGTAACTCTTAAAAACAGGAAAAATAATAATGGAATAAAAGTCTGCTTTAAAGGTTTTCCGTATCTCGGAATCTGGGCAAAATATGGAGCCGACTTTGTATGTATTGAACCTTGGCATGGTATTGTTGACAGTGAAAACACAAATCAGGTGTTTGAAACCAAAGAAGGGATAATAAAATTGCCTGAAGGAAAAACTTTTGAGACATCATATTCAATAAGTATAACTTAAAAAACAAACAACATTGAAAAATCAAACGGAACAAAACCTTGTAAAGCTTTTTGAAAGCTGGTCGGGAGAAAAAGCAAATGATATTATCAACCTTCCGCGTTCCGGTTCTGACCGCCGGTATTACCGCATTACAGGAAACAAAAAAACGGCAATGGGAGTTTCTAATCCCGATAAAAAAGAAAATATTGCTTTCCTTTCATTTACAAAGCATTTTTTCAGCAAAGGGCTGCCTGTCCCTGAAATATACGCAGAAGATGCTGAAAAAGACATTTATCTTTTACAGGATCTGGGAGACATTACACTATTTGCATTTCTGACCGACCTGCGCAAAGGTGATAAATTTCCTGAAAAAGCTGTTGAAATGTATAAAAAGACTATCGGCAGGCTTCCGGAATTTCAGGTTACAGCAGGTAAAAACCTGGATTACAATGTTTGTTATCCCCGCGCTTTCTTTGACAAGCAGTCGATGATGTGGGACCTGAGCTATTTTAAATATTACTTCCTGAAACTGGCGAAAATACCTTATGACGAACAGAAGCTCGAAGATGATTTCCAGAGTTTCAGCGATTAGCTGCTGCAAGCTGATTGTAATTATTTTTTGTACCGCGATTTCCAGTCACGCAATATAATGATATGCAATGATAAGCCATATTTCATAGACTACCAGGGCGGCAGAAAAGGGGCTTTGCAATACGACATAGCTTCTATGCTTTATGATTCCAAAGCAGACATTCCCGGAAGCATTAAAGAGATACTCATAAATCATTATCTCGGTGTTCTGGAAAAGATAATGCCTGTTAAAAAGCAGGAATTCATGCAGTATTATCATGGCTACGTACTTATAAGGATCATGCAGGCTATGGGTGCATACGGGTTCAGAGGGTTTTATGAAAAGAAAGAAATATTTTTACAGAGCATACCATTCGCTGTAAAACATCTTAAAGAACTGCTGAAAGAAATTTCATTACCCGTCAGGCTGCCTGCTCTTTTATCTGTTCTTGAAAACATCACTGTTTCCGAACACCTGAAAAAATTTGACACTACAGGCAGCAAGCTTAAAGTAACTATATACAGTTTTTCATACAAGAAAGGCATTTCTGCTGATGAATCAGGCAATTACGGAGGCTTTGTCTTCGACTGCAGGGCAATTAACAACCCCGGCAGGCATGATGATTTCAAATCTCTTACAGGTAAAGACAAAAAGGTCATTGAATTCCTGGAAAAAGAAAGTGACGTTGCGGATTACCTGACAAACGTTTATGCACTGACAGACAAAGTAATAAAAAACTACATACAACGTAATTTTACAAATCTGATGGTATGTTTCGGATGTACCGGCGGGCAGCACCGTTCCGTATATTGCGCAGAACAATTATCAGAACATATCAAGAATATATTTGATGTGGAAGTAATTTTACAGCACAGGGAGTTAGAGTAAAAAACAACAACCCCCAGCCCTGTCAGAGTTTGAAACTCTGACAGGGCTGGGGCTAAATAAAACAGGATGCAGAAAATTCAACCACTAATCAACGGGGAATACTACCACATCTATAACAGAGGCATCAACAGAGAAAACTTATTTATCACCAACGATAATTATAATCATTTCCTTAACCTGTATGAGAAATACATACATCCTATCGCCGATACTTTTGCATGGTGCCTTATGCCTAATCATTTTCATCTGCTGATCAGGATAAAAGAAGAAGCCGAAATAGATACTCTTCAATTACCCATTCCGAAAGCCTTCACAACATGCAATACAGGATTCTCTTTAAAAATCAAAAGCCCCCATTTGTATTTTTCCGACCTGTTCAATGCATACACGCAAGGATTCAATAAATACAGTTGCCGTACAAACAGTTTATTCAGCAGGCCATTTAAAAGGATACTTGTTGACACTGAAATTTATTTAAAACAGCTGATTATATATATTCACAGAAACCCTGTTAAACATGGCTTCACGAAAAAATGTTCCGATTACACATGGTCATCTTACAATGCTATCCTCTCCGGAAATCAAACTGAGGTTGAATGCAAAAAAGTAATAGAATGGTTCGGAGATAAAACAAATTTCATCAAAACTCATGCTAAATCAGAATTTGAGCTTCCGGAACATATGGCATTTGAATTATAAAATACCACAGAAAAAACCACATACAATACAATACTTAACGGAATAGCCGCATAACCTAAAAACACGAACGAAACAACTACCGAAAGAAAATATAAATATATCACTATATTTTTCTTAAACCCTTCACTCAAAGCCTTCAGAGAAAACATCTTTATATTGCTCAGCATAAGGAATGAAAATAAAACAGGCAGGCCATATACTACAAAAGTATTCTGGATACAGTTGCTGAACAGGTCATTTGTATCTACGGCATATAATAATACCAGTGAAGCAAAAAATATAGCATTGGCAGGTGTAGGCAATCCTTTAAACCCTTTGCTCTGCGAATCATCCGTATTGAATTTGGCAAGCCTTACAGCACTTGCAACAGGCAGTAACGCTACAACAATGACACTCCATACGTTCTCAGGCATCAGAATAAAATAATACAGGTATGCAGGTGCTACTCCGAAAGTAACAACATCAGCAAGAGAGTCAAGTTCCTTACCGAAACTACTTGTGGCATTCAGCTTCCTGGCCAGCAGCCCGTCAATCAGGTCCATAAATGCTCCCATAAAAATAAAAGCAGCACTTGCCACAGGTTCTTCAAGGATAATGGCTATAAATCCGCAAACCAGATTTAACAACGTTATTGAAGATGGTATATATTTTTTCATACGTTTATTTTTATTTATCAGATACTAGTTATTAAAATACAATTCACATTTACCTATTAATTACAAAATTGTTGCTGGTTTCTTGTTGCTGGTTGCTGACTTCACACAACAAGCAACCAGTAACAAGCAACTAAATTTACATATATTTAAAAATCATTGCATTATTCATATTTCATATGCTTATTACTTGACTACTTTTTCCGAACTGTATAATATTATCTGGATATTCCTTTCCAATGCAGCAGCACGGCTGTATATCGAATTTCTTTTATCATTGGGGTTATCGCTGACCAGTGAGTTTGCCTGCTCCTCTCCTATCGGCTCCTCTTTAAATTCAAGTTTGCCTCCGTCCGCTGAAGTGCCGTCAAGGTACTTAACGAATGTGCCGTTCTCATATTCACTGATATAGTTTTTCAGGCTCGATATCCTTCTTTTTGCAAGATTTATATTGTATTCATTCGTTGTAAGGGGGCTGCAATAGCCTTTTACGGTTATCACAACACTATTACCCCTCTGCAGATCCGAAAGCAGCAACGATGTGAACATCTGAAGTTTTTCAAAGCCGTTATTTACATAGTCTCTAAAAAAGTCTTCTATATCCTGCTCTGCCTTGAGTTTATCATCACCTTTCAGACCTTTTGAATATTCTTCCCTATATTTTTCCTTTAACAGGACATAGTTAGCAAGCGTCGATTTGTAATTCTGTGCGGTAGAAGTATCCCTGGTATCAGGATCAGGCTCATCATTATGAAAATACAGCCTTATAGGAAGCAGTTCTTTTATTTTCACTTCTATTTTAACAGTATCTTTTGGCACTTCTTTTTCAACAACTTCAACTTTCTTTTGTTTAAGCCACCTGTAAGAATATATATCATAGCAGCATGTTTCACCCTTTATATACAAAGAACCGGGCCTGTTTGATGTAAAATAACCGTTTGTATCGGTTTCATTTATGACATAATACAAATCGTTATAACTAGTATTGATAGGATAGCCAAGGTTTTCAGGGATTCTCATATTACAGATGCAACCATCTTTCTTTGATTTAAAGATATCATAACCGCCAAGCCCTTTATGCCAGTCTGAGCTGAAATAAAGTGTATGATTTTTTAAATCATAAAAAGGAGTAATTTCATTTCCGCCTGTATTAATGTTACTTCCCATATTTTTAGGCTCATCAAATTTATCATTATCTATCTCAGAGTACCATATATCCATGTTTCCGTAACCACCCGGCCTGTCCGAGATAAAAAACAAAACCTCTTTGTTTTTATCTCCGCAAATAACAAATGGCTGGGTAGAAGTATATCCGGCCATATTGATGCTGTTATTCAGCCTGACAGGTTCCTGCCACCTGCCTTTTTTAAATTCCCGTTTATATATCTCACATTGCATCTGCGGGTTATCATCCGCACTGCATCGGCTGAAGTAATACTTCCTGTGGTCACTGGTAAAAGTTATGTTGGCATTATGATACCCTTTGCTGTTCGTGATATTATCATATCCCTCTCCCAACGCCCACCCTGCAACAGTTGATTTCGACTCATATATCTCAGAAGCATAAGCATTAGGGATAAGAAGATCCGGATTCTCAGACATCACCGGCCTGAGAGAAGAGAACATCAAAGCAGTGTCTCCCAGCTGAACCGCCCCGAATTCGGAATTCGTAGTGTTGACATTATTGTCAAGATGTTCTATTTTCACAGGCAACGTATCCCTGAGCAGCTGCAATGCAAAATCACAGGCTTCCTGTTCGTAAACAGACTTCTTTATATAATAATCATCCGGCTGTTTGTTCTTGTCTGTGTATTTTTTAAAATTCTCCTTGGCCTCCGCATATTTACCGTTATTCTTGTTCATCACTGCCAGCCAGAACAAGGCAGAAGGAATCTTGTTTTTCTTATCCTTGGAAACGATAAACGAATACCAGTACTCCGCATCTTTATAATTATTATACAGGCGTAATGCCTCAGCATATTTCAGCACTGTTTCCAGCTTTGCCGACTTCTGAATGTCAACAGCATTTTTGTAAAATACCGAAGCGGTATAGTAATCACCGTCAGCAAAAGCTTCATCCCCGTATTTTATATTTTCAACATCCGTCTGGCTGAAAGCACTACAGGACAGCAGCAATACAAGAAATATTATGTTTACAAATGTTTTCACGTATATCGTTTTTTAAAAAATAGGACAGGCTCCCACCCTCACTGTTTTAGGGTTCAATTTATCCAGGACATAAATCAAAGACAGCTCCAGTCCTCCCCTCAGATGGCTAGCAGGTTTAAGTTTCGAATAATTTATATCATAGCTTATGCCTATGCTTAATGTCTTATAATCCATCCCCACCGTTAAAATCGCCGCATCCTTTGCCCTGAAATAAGTGCCGGCTTTAAAGGCAGTATATGTCAGGATGTTTTTATCCTTTATCATTTTCAGTGTACCGCCCACGCAAACCTCCGAGTATTTACCCTGTTTCATTATCAGCAAGCCGGGCAGCAAACTGAACTTATCACTTAACTCCAGATCACCGCTGCCGTTTATCACCAGCTTTCTGTCAAGGCGTATGTCACTATCATTCATCAATGACTGTCTGGGCCTGTTCAGGTGAAACACAGCGATCCCGGCAGTATAATTCTCATTATTACTGTATTTATAATTCCAGCATCCGCCTGCAGAAAAGTCAAGGAAAGAAAAATTGTCTATCCCGAATGTCTCTCCGCTCGACATATTTGAGTTGTATGCCAGCCCGTCATACTGGTTATCAAAAGTCAGCCTGCTGTAATTGATGGTGCGCTGTGCTATGCCCGACTGCACTGCAAATGAGATATACTGGTTTGCCGACTTGTTCAAAGGCCTGATATATGACAGGGAAATATTGGCCTGTGTTGTACCATATTCCGAATCACCCGCCTTATCGCGGTTTATCACCAGCCCTGCGCCAAGCATATCCTGGTGAAACTTCCTCTTTATAAGTTTCATATCTGCAGATGCCGATGTCGTCAGATAAGGAACAGTCACCCCACACAAAACCAAACACACCCAACACA
>CAZSJF010000149.1:0-400 GCA_964606705.1 uncultured Bacteroidales bacterium | reverse complement strand
GGCTCCTGTTGTTTATGCAGAACCGGTGAGTGCCTTTGAAATAACCCGTAAATGCAGGATTCAGATTTAAAGGCGAAGCATAAAACTGTGAGAAATGAATATCCTGGCAAAATGAGAAATTACTGCAACAACTGCATAGAACAAAAACAACAACTATTATCTTGGCGGATTTCTTCATACTTCAACACAAAGATAAAAAGATATAATCATTTTCAGAAATTCTTATCTGCAAATAACGGGTTTATGACAAATTGCACAATATTATATAAACATATTATAGATTAAACCCATTGAATAATATCCCAATGAACTAGCTTTTGTGTCGGAGATCTTATAAGGTATCGGGAGAAAATAGATTCTTATTAATATCAGAACAAAAACCCCAAACACACCCAACACA
>CAZSJF010000148.1:0-7174 GCA_964606705.1 uncultured Bacteroidales bacterium | reverse complement strand
TGTGTTGGGTGTGTTTGGTTTTTGTTTGCTCATTCTGAACCTGAGCATTTGCCGCAGCTGAAAACATTAAAATGATAATTAATGTTTTAAAAATTAATTTTGTTTTCATTGTTTTTTCTTTTTTAGGTTTATAATTTTTTTATAAAATAGTAACACTGATTGACTTTAAAGTTCTCTCATCACCAACAGGCTTGTTATGTGAATCAAGTTGAATAGCTTTAATATCTTCAATAAATACTTTTGGGACTTTTTCTAATTCTGAAATAATACTTTTTGCTTTATCATTTAACATATTTCCATCACAATGAATTACTCTAAGATCCCCATTATTATCAATAACATTAACTTTAAAACTTGTAATTTTAAAATAAAGGGGAAAATTGAAATCTTTCATTATAGGAATAACTGCACTTTTAAATAATTCATCTTTAGAAACTTTACCAGATTGAACTCCACAAATTTGTGCTTCCGGGTCAGGAACCCTTATAACCCTGAATTCTGATGTTCCTATAAGAACTGTTTTGCCGTTAATATTGGCACTTACACTAATAACTGCTTTTGAGATGCCAGCCTGACAATTAACAATAAAATGGCCTTTTTTTTCCGCTTCTCTTATTGTCCCATTTGTTATTGATACTTTATATTCCTCGGCAGGCACATCGTAAACAACAATAGTTATAGGGTTGTCAACCCCTTCGTAAAGAATATTCATTTTGTCAGCCGAAATGGATAAAGAATATTCTTTTTCCTGAGCTTGTACAGATACTCCTACTGAAAACATTAAGATTGCCATTAATGTTTTTAAAGTTGGTTTTGTTTTCATAAATTACCTCCTTATTATTTATGTTTTTGTCTTTATTTTACCACATAGGCACAATAGGACACATAGTGCTTCACATAGAGTTTAATCTATGTGACTTCCTCATGTGATCTATGTGCCTATTGTGGTTCAATTTTTTATTTATTTTTAACTTTTAATTCGCATTGGTAATACAAAAATAAACCTTAATTATGCCTGCTTTAGTTAAGGGTGCGTTAAAAAGAGTTAAGGTTTAGTTAAAGTTTATGATTCTATGAGTTTATTTGTTATTTTTGAATTACATTTAAAACAATATGAATAAAAAAATCATATCCATAGTGATAGTATTGATAAGCATTTCAATTATAGGGATTATTGCAGTTCAGTATTTATGGATAAAGAATGCAGTGAATGTTAAAGAAGAGCAGTTTGACCGTGCTGTTAACGATGCTTTAAACAGTGTTGCAGGCAAGCTTGATACAAGGGAATCGGCTTTTTTTCTGACCGAAAGATTAAAGAAACTTATTCCTGATACTTTTGAAAATAAAACGGCAAATATTCAGGAACATAAAGTTGCTAATGAAAAAAAAGTATATAATAATAGTTATGCACCTGAAAGTTCAGATTCTAATGATTTTATAAGAATTGAAATTTGCAGCGAGGATTCTCTTTTTAAAAAAAATTTCAACCTGGCAAAAGAAATTATTATAAACCAATGTGACACTAATTATCCTTCCAGTTTTGTTATTAAAAAAGGTTATACTATTGAAACAAAAGCAGGAGATAAAACAAGCCACCCTGTTAACAGGAATATTGATAATACCGGTAAAGGCTATACTATAGTCACAAAAAACGTTATTAATGTTAAAACAAAAACAGACAAATCAACTGATAAACTCAGTAAAGTTTTATATCAGCTTGCATGGGAATTTGAGAGGTGCAATGATTCGATTGAAAAAAGATTAAAAAAATCAACTGTTGATTCGGTAATAAGAACGGAGTTAAAAAATAAAGGAATAAATCTTGGATATGATTACGGAATAGTGTCGGGAAATAATAATGTTTTGTCTTCATTATGCTCCAAAGGATTCAGAAAGGATTACCTTAATTCAAAATATAAAGTTAATTTAATGCAGAATAACATTTATGCAAAGCCAGATATTCTTATAGTTAATTTCCAGGATAAAAATAAATACATTTATAAATCCCTTTCATTTATGTTTCTGGGTTCATTATTTTTTACCCTTATTATACTTTTCACTTTTATAGCAACAGTTTCAGTTATTCTCAGGCAGAAGAAAATATCCGAAATAAAAAATGATTTTATAAATAACATGACACATGAGTTTAAAACGCCCATTGCCACTATATCTTTAACCGCAGATACAATCGCTTCTCCTGTTGTCATGGAGTCGGAATCTCAGGTGAAGTATTTCATCGGAATAATAAAGGAGGAAGCAAAACGGATGAACAAGCAGGTGGAAAAGATCCTGCAGATGTCGCTACTTGATAAAAAAGATTATAACCTGAAAATCCAGCCTCTTAATGCAAATGAACTTATAGAAAAAGCCGTTGACAATATAAGAATGCAGATCGGGAAAAGGGAAGGAACAATTATTACAGACTTATCAGCTGAAAATGCTGTTGTTATGGCCGATGCCGTACATTTCACGAATGTGATTTTTAATCTGCTTGACAATGCGAATAAATATTCTCCCGTAAAGCCTGATATCAGAGTTAGTACAAAGAATATTCAGGATAAAATATTAATAAGTGTTGAAGACAAAGGAATAGGTATGAGCAAAGAACATCAGAATAAGATTTTTGAAAAGTTCTATCGTGTCCCGACAGGAAATATTCATAATGTAAAAGGCTTTGGCCTTGGGTTGAGCTATGTTAAAGAGATTGTTAATGCAATGAAAGGAACTATACGTGTGAAAAGTGAACTGAATAAAGGGAGTACGTTTGAATTATTGTATACAGTATATAAAACAGATGAAGTTTAAAATATAGTGTTATGTTAATGTTGAACAGAGGGGGTAAATTTACACCATTTTGTATTTAACATAACAATAGATATATAATAGTATGAGTAAACCAAGAATCTTTATCGTTGAAGACGATGATAATTTCGGGACAGTACTGAAATCCTACCTGGAGGTCAATGGTTTTTCTGTTGTCTGGGTTTCAGACGGGAATGTGGCTTTGTCAAAATTCAGAAGGGAAAAATTTGATATGTGCATACTTGATATCATGCTGCCGAATATTGACGGATTCACTGTTGCAAAAGAAATAAGGGAAACTGATGAGAAAGTGCCATTTATTTTTCTCACGGCTAAAACTTTAAAGGAAGATATTTTAAAGGGGTTCAAACTCGGAGCTGATGATTATGTTACAAAACCTTTTGATTCGGAAGTCCTTCTCTGCAAGATAAAGACTATTCTCAACAGGAACAAAACCACACAGATTACAGAAGAACAGAATTTTTTCAAAATAGGCAAGTATACTTTTGATTATAAGATGAGGAAAATAACTCTTGGAAAAACAAGTCAGAATATTTCTCCTAAAGAAGCGGATCTTTTGAAATTGCTGTGTCTTAATATGAACAATATTCTTCCGCGCAAGCAGGCACTGAAATCCATCTGGGGTGATGATAATTTTTTTACCACACGGAGTATGGATGTTTTTCTTACCAAATTGCGTAAATTCTTAAGTGAGGATGAGAGTGTTGAAATTATCAATATTCACGGGAGCGGCTATATGCTGAGGGTTAAGGATTAGGTGTCTTTCCTGATTAAAATTTCGGATTAATTTCGCGTCAATATTTTTATTGTTTCTGGTTGCTTGTTTCTGGTTGTTAACCCCAATTAACCAGTAACAAGTAACCAGCAACATTTTTATCATCCAAATATCACTAAAGCCTTCAGAATTAATTATGCAGATAGGTATAAAAAACGACTACTGAAAACCCATTTTGGTCATATAGAAAACTTTTTTTGTACCCTTGTCGTTATTTTCTTCCCTGTTGATTTTCTGATACCCGTAAATAATAAAGTAATTATCATACCAGTAATCCATATCGCTGAAATAATCGGATTTGACCTTGTCATTCTGGTATGAAGTGGCTATTTCAATATCTTCTTTATCCTGAACCACTTCATTTCCCCTGATGATCTTATATTTTATTTCCCCGCCATAGCTGTACGTGAGGACTATATCTTCATTGTCAAATAAGACATTAACCCTTTCCTTTAAATTATAGGAAATGATATCCGACATTTCAAAACTGTTGTTCCATAGCAGTTTGCCTGCCTTGTCAAAGCAGACCACCAGGGCATTGGTGTACCTGTATCCGTCGAAGACATCATAATAGTTGGTCATAGGCCTTCCGAAAGAATCGAAATAAGTGTAAGATACGGTGTGGTATTCAGGATAGTATGCCTCCAGTATTAATATGTAATTATCCTTTCTCTGTATTATGTCGTGTATCAGCAACTGGTAATTATTGGATATCTCTTTCCCTTTCAGTTTTTTGTTTTCAGCTTTTTTCTTGAGCCTTGCTGTCCTTTTAATATCGAAGTTGTTGTAGAATTTTTCAAAATCGGAGAAGTTATAAAAGTTGATGTACTTAATGCTATCATTGTACATGTCGGCAAAGAACAGTCCCGTTGATTGTTCAATAAATCCTGAAAAGGCAGGGTTAGCCTTGTTCCCTTTAGTGTTGTTATTATATGTGCCTGTAAGGATTTTTTCCTGCTTGCTTACCGACAATATATTTCCTGTATTCAGTTTTCTTTTTTCATCATTAGTGGAGATCTCCAAAGAATTCAGCTTATCCCCATAAACATTATATTCGTTGATAAAAAATGAATTGTATTTTCTGGGAATATGATTTTTTATTAAAACATTGACAAGGCTTTTGAGCGTGTCAACCTGGAGGTTCTGAACGAATGTCTGCCCTTTGTAAATTTCGTTAAGGGTTTTAATATTGCCGGATTTCATGTCAAGAGCATAGAGGGCAGGCTGGTATTTTTTCAGGCTTACGCCTGTAAAGGCTGGTACAAGAGTAAGGCTGAATATTGTCTGTGCAATTTTTCTGAATTGTGAAGGCAAAACAACACCGCCAAGGAAAGCAGAATTAAGGACGACTTTAAATCTTGTCAGCAGGACATTATCAGGAACAGAGCCGTTGATATTCTCAATATTTCCGTTTTCTGCGTTTAATTTTAATATCTGGAAGGCCAGACCTCTGCTGTAATATTGTTTCAGGAAGAGGTAAACGGAATTTTCATCATAATCGGTATTGCCGAACTGCATGTTCTTCTTTATGGGAAATTGCTTGGTCCATACTTCTTTCAGGTTAACATCATACAATGTAAAGATCCATTTTTTGTTTTCCTTATCAATGGCTTCATCACTTTCATATAAAAGTATAACGCCTTTTTCCCCAAAGGGAATAACTCTGTATGTATCACTATTGGAATTTATTTCTATTTCAACCCTTACTGGTTTTTTATTTTGCGGGAATACGGCTGAAAAAACAAAAAAAGAAAGGAATAAAAATGTTATGGATTTATGCTTCATGTCAAAATAAAAAATAGCAGAAACAAGGGTCCTGCTATTTTTCGTGAGTTTGTTAAATTATTTATGCTTCGGCTATTTATTTTTTATCAGTTTGAGAACAGTTGTTTTTCCTGTATTAGTATCCCTGATCTCAGCAAAATATATTCCTGAATATAAATAAGACATATCAAGTTTTAATACCTGTTGATTTACGTTTTTTTTGAGTAAAACCTCACCGATCACGTTAAGAATTTTGACTTCTTTTTCAGAGGCTGAACCCAGGTCTATAGAAAATGCACTTTTGAAAGGATTTGGATAAATATTAATATCTGCGTTTTTCTTAATAACCTTATTTACAGAATTAGGTGAACATCCAAACCCTGGTGTGGCAAAAACGTCAAGGCTGTCAATTGTCATACCTGCGTATTCAACAGAAGCAGACCAGTTGCTGCCTGTATTATTATCTAATGACGGGTCACAAAGGACAATTGATGGTCCTGTGCCATCAGCTTCGGTTGGCCATGGGGCAGCATCATTATATTCGACAGAATCAACAACATTGCCAAGAATATCTATTAATTCAATTAATTCACTTGCATCACTCAAATATCCTGATTCCCATTCTGCAAAAGGTGATAAATTATAGCAGGAAACAAATGAAACGGAGTCATATGCAGTTACTAAAAAGCTGTCAGGATATAAGATAATAGAAGGGAAAATATAATTAACGCAAGAAAAGTAGTATCCATTAAGATTAACAGCAGAAGTGCCTTTATTGAATATTTCTATGAATTCATAATCATAACCGCTGCTCGGAGGATTATACATAATTTCAGTAATAACTATATCGGTTGTAGGAATGAGAACAGGAAAAAACTGCTGAGAGTTCATCGGGTTATTTGCAGTATCCTGAACATTTTCGATATACAGGGTGTCAATATTTCCTTTGCTTAAAGGTGTTGTAAGTGTAAGCCGGACTGTGTCATAAGAAGCACAACAAACCGCAGAAACAATATTGCCAAGACCGGTATAATTAGAAGTATTTTCAGCAGTAGTATTGACAGGTTCATTGAAAATCACATCTATGTTTGAATCGTCAATAATATTGACATTTGTAACAACAGGGGCCACAACATCGTCAGTATAGCCTATTATCCTGATGTTATCAAATGCAATCTCTTCGGATGAACTTGTAAATAGGAAAACAAATCTAAGTTCTAAAGAATCATTTGCTGCCTGAATTTCGTAGGAAAAGTCATTTAACGTATCATTAATCATTTTCTCGCCGGCATCACCTCCTATGCCGTTTAAGTTGGCATCGTCATATAGATATTCTCCGCTTCCGATAGATGAACAAAGAGAACCAATAGTTGTCCAGCCGTTTCCGTCAAGATTTATCTGTACATCTAAAAAATCAGAATAAGAATCATAGTCATAGCGGTCATCATATACATTATCAGGATTTGCAGCAAACCCAGCAACAACCTGGATTGAAGTGTAATTTGATATGTTAATTTTGTTAGATATTGACAATGTAACTATACCATCATCAGGTGCTCCTGGAGTTGAAGCGTCTGTGCTTTCAGCGGCAATGAAAAAAATTCCGTCAACATTTTCAAGAGGAAGAATACTCAGTCGATTTATAAAACCTGATAGTATGTCTCTTTTACAATAAGAATCGTCAATATCATCAAAAGTATAATCCAGCGACCAGCCTGATGTAGTTTCAAAACTCTGTGAAACCAGTGTGGTTTGTGCTTTTGCAAGATTGAATAATAAAATAAAGCAACTCAAAAAAATAACGTTTCTTTT
>CAZSJF010000147.1:0-7195 GCA_964606705.1 uncultured Bacteroidales bacterium | reverse complement strand
AACAAAGGAGTTAGTAGTTAAGAATTAACGTTCTGCATGAAGGTCAATGACAGAGTATGACAATGTATGACAGGGGATTGTCGCAGATTATACACTTTCAGGGAGAAGTGTTGAGTTGAGTGGACAGCGGTAGTTAGGTGCTAACTACTCAATCTGTCAAGAATAACAGCGGATTTACTCAGGAAATCTTTGAGAGTTGCAAGAGTTGTCGTCGTGTCTTTAACTGTTGCCATGGAAACTCGCAACGTAGCTCCAGGAACTGAGCGACCAAACATCTGACTAAATGCAAGACGCGATTGTTGGCTATAGAAATTTGCAGTATACATATTCCCTGCCTTATAAGTATTGAGAATGATCTCTTTAAATGCGCCTTTCTCTGCAAACAACTTATTCGTCGTAAAAGTTCTCTTCCCTACATCAAACTTATCGACTTGCTTATCAGTAATACAAAGGCCACTTCCTATCATACATACTTCAGGAGGGTGAAATACGGATCTATTCATTTCAGAATAAATAATAAGCAGATACAATTTCTCACCAGCACGATTCGTGTATTCTCGCGAAATCAAATTCCTTGTCTCCAATATCTCATACTCTTTTTCCGTAATCGGCAGTTCTCTTCCCTGCCATTGCCCTACTTTCATTGGAAAAGTATGTACGCCCAGCTTGTCCTTAGCCTTCATCTCGCGATTGAAAAGTCCCAGCGAAACCGTCGCCGCACCTATCAGCATGATCACCAGCACAACAAATCCAATTGTATTTTTATCAAGTCTCATTAGTCACCTTTTCTGTGCTTCCAACTAACAACTGCATCACTCCATACAACATCACAAACGCCACCACAAACACCAGATATCCAGTCAGATCGTGAAATACCCCCATCGCTACCTTGCCTCCATACAAATCATTAACAACCGCTACCACCGTTATTCTCATTACATTTGTCGCAATAGCAATGGGAATTGACGATAGAAACAGTATGCTTTTCTTGAAAAATGATGTTTTTGAGAAATATGCAAAAAGCAGTCCTAATGTAAGAAGTGATATTATTGAACGTAAGCCACTACATGGAGCAGCAACCTCTATGAATGAAGACGGCATTCTTATAAAACTGCCATCTTGAATACAGCGAAAACCGATAGTATTAAGCACAAAAACAGATAATTGTGTTGCGAGCAGTTTCAACTTTACCGTAAGAACCCCTATTGCTGCAAGAGGAAGAGGCACCATCGTGAACAGAAAAAGTATTGGGAATGTGAGTTTTCTAACCACATCTTTGCCGAAGAAAAATAGAACCATGCCGTAAACAAGCGTAATCAAGGTAAATCCTGACACAAAATATACTCGCAGAGCCGCACAAATAACATGGACCAATAAACATGCAGCTACAATCCATAGCCCTAAGATATTACCTGTTATTTTTATCTTGCTCAACACGTCTCTTCTTTGCCATATTATAAATAGAGTTATTAGCGGAACTAAGAATCCATGTGAATAGTATGATTCCTTCCCATTCCACCTCCCCATCATCCAGTTGATGGTAGGAATATAGGCTATCAGCGTCAATGCTAAGCACGAGGCAAACTTCACCAAGTTACCTTTTTTCATCTAGGGTCTCCGGTCTTGTAATGTATGCAAGGAAATGTCCGCTTGAGCGGTAATTCTGATTAAAGTGTTTACGATCTTTCAGGCGAGCACTATTCATTCCGCGTTCAAATAGCTTTTGGCCAAGACCCAGATAGTCTTTCCTATTATAACCGCTCATCCTATAACCATACCCAAACGCCTGTACAATAAGCATGTTAAGGTCCGGATGCCCTACGCCCTTACACTTATCACAGGTAAGATAGACAAATGTATCTCCTTCGGGAGTAAGCGCCTCACCCATCAGCCAATCCAACGCTCGAAAGATAGAATCCTTTGCTGTATTACTATTCGTAAGTTGATGATATTTCACCATTGCTTCCAAAAGTAGGCCTGTCATAAATGGTGAACCGCCATACTCATCTTTTCTCGCACCTTCTTCAGGATCGTGTGAATACAAGTTGTGGATAAAGCCGCCTCTTTCAGGCCACTCGGCTTGAGTCTTGTAAAGATTTTGCATAATCTCTTGAGCATACTTAAGACATTCCTTGTCCCCTGTCAACTCGTAATAATCAATAGCACCTAAAAATGGGAAAGCAACCTCTCTTTCTGTCCAAAAACGAGTATCATCCCTTGAAAAAAAGGCAGCAGAGGGATTAAAAACTTTCTTAAGATGCTCTACCATATAACCGGCCATTGTTAATGATTTTGCGTCACCCGTTAAAAGATAATCATCTACCAGGGCTTCCACATATATATATCTAGTTTTTTGTTCCGCTATCGCCCTTCCCCTATCAGGCCCATCTTGAATAACTTGATTATCGCGATAATGTACGGCTTCTTTTCGGGCTGATTTCAAATACTCATCATCTCCCGTGCGAATATATAGTTGATAAAATACGTGCGGTGTGTCATAATATCCATCTTTTCTAACATTATCTGACCATCGCACATCTCTTATCTTAGGATAATATGTTTCTATGTTCCGATCGTATTTTGTGAATGGCTGCTCGCCGAAAGGTACCTGTTCTCCAATTACTCTTGAAAGGCATAGCCATTTGGCAGGAAGTATAATAGATGCTTCCGGAAGCACCCAGTTTATTTCTGCGAGTTCGCCATACTTAACAATATGCGGCTCCCCCCATCTTATGTACACTTGATTATATTTATGCGGTATCTCCATAGAAAATTGGACTAAAATAGATCTTATTGAGTTGTCATAAGGCCATCTTGCTAAAACTTTCATAGCAATAGGAATCTCGTTCCTGTTAATATCAAGAACCGAAAAACTATTCTCATCAAATAGTTGTCCAGGTGCGAAAGGTACGCCATTTGAAACTAATACCTTTGATTTGCTTTCATCACGCAGTTTAGCTACGTGCGCCCTCATCATGCCCTTTGATGGCAAGGTTTTCGCAATTGCCACAGGTTCAAATACTTCATTGTTGATAAAAGACCTGTTTTGTTTTTGAGCAGTGGGCTGCAGAGCAAGATTATTTGCCTGACCGGAATCGCCTTTAATAAGCCTCATATTGTCAAAATATAGAATTATTCGCTCTCGCGGTCTTTTAAGAAATAAAACAACCCTATATATCTTATTCGCATTAATCGATTTGGCGATGAGGCTCTTGGATATCTGCACATGATTCAATCCGGGGTTTAACGGGCTGTCTATATTAACCTTCTTCTTGTTATTATCATCGAGACGAATAGCAAAATTTACTTTTTTATCCTGTGGATTGAAAACATCAAAGGCAAAATACTCATAATTATTCCAATCACGCCTCAACCTTTTCGTATTTATACTTGGGTAGTCACCAACGGGATAGACAATCTTTAGTGAATGACTACCTTCAGTAACATTATCCTTGGAAAGACTAATGTTGAAGCCCATCTCCGGAGAAACATCCCACGCCTTAATATTTTCAAAATCTGAAAGCATACCGGGCTGTTTGGCAATTGATTTTGCTGAGGGCCAATGCTTGCTGCAGCTTGCATTCAGTCCGAGTGTCAACAACAGCACAAAAATTAAAATTTTATTTTTCATGTTTATTTTTTTGCTTGTAATTTTACGGCATATTCCCTGCGCAAACCCGGATCGCCGATCTCGCCTGCTTCTGCAGCCTTAATAATGTTATACATCTCTCTCGCGGTTACATAATGAAGCTTGTAATTTTTACCATCGTTATATTTCTCTTCCAAATAGGCAAACATAAAATCTAAATTTTTGAAGAATTCATCTCTTAAATTGTCATCCTGCGCGCCGTGCGTATACACCTTAACAAATACCCAATCGCTCTTGCCCTTAATCCCTATCCCCTGCCTCACCCATAGATCTATACGTTCCTTTGTGGGAGGATTATTGAAAGTTATGCCACCGTTTTCGATCTTTCTCCTTCTCCAATTTAACGCTAAAGGACCCTGTATAATCATAAGCCCATCGGATGGCGTCTTACCAACTTCGACATCTACGCCTAAGTTGTGAGGTTTTGGATAACCGGTATCTTTAGCATAGTATATACTATTTATCTTTTTAGTCTGGGTTTCGGATGGGGCGGACGGCAGGGTAAAATCCGCATAGCAGCCGGTATCTTTTAATACCGCAAGTTCTTTATTAACCCCGCACCACTTTCCATCTTTTCTGGAATTACCCAAAGACCAATTACCATGTACAAACCCATATTCATGTTTTCCAAAAATATTCTTAGCATACTCGAGTTTTTTGCAAAGCGAGTTTTCATCATCGTTATCATGGTGCAGGTGCATCTCTAGCTCGCCAAAACCTTTCTCGCAAAACAGAGCTACTTTGTCAAAAACCTGCGGGGTGTATTCGTCTATTGGGTAAAAAAATGTATATTGAGGAGTCTTGCCGTCAATGTCCCGATGGCATCCTGCCACAGGCTCATATTTCGATATCCATTTATTCACGCGCTCGAGCTCTTTCTCTATGGTTACTTTCCCCCATCGCGGCTCAAAATGATCGGCGATACAAAAGATTATATGTACAAGTTCTTTCGGTCTTGACAGAAAGGCTCTCTTTATGGTTTGAGCAAAGTAACTCGTTATCCATATGTGAGCGTTTTTTAACATTACCTCTCAACTCTCTTCCATGTTACTTTCTGCGCTCCGCGAGCAAACCGGAAAAATCCCACTAATAGTGAAATATTCATGCTCACAAAATAATATAATAGCGCAAACACTCTGCTATGCATCTCTGTTTTGCTTATTAAATACCCTGCTAAAGCACCAACATATAAAGCGATTTGAACAAAAAATAATGTCAAATATACAGGATCATTGATAAGGCACATGTTTAAAATAAATATGATTACCATAAAAAATGGCACAAACCACCTAATGACTTTATGGGACCAATACGCGAAAGACGGAAGTCCCTTAAAAATATTTAGCATGGGTAGTGTCAAAAAAAGTGTCTGATAAGCACCTGCTCCGATACGCATTTTCCTGCGGCTCTCATCAGCTATTGTCTTTGATGCTTCCTCATAGGCTACGGCTTCTTTTTCATAGACTGTCTTATAGCCCCGCTCCAATATCTTCATAGGTATTACGAAGTCTTCTATTATCGTATTATTAGGTATGTTCGGGAATAGATCTTTGCGTATAGAATATATAGCCCCATTCGCACCAAGAACCGTGCCTAGCTCGCCTTCAATATGCTTTATGAACGACTCGTATTTCCAATACAGACCCTCATATTCACCTTCTTTGCTTTTATCCGAAGACTTTAGTTTAAGCCGGCCGCAGACACATCCTATTCTATAGTCAACAAAATAAGCCACAAGCCGCGCCAGAGCATCTGGCTCATACATTGTATTTGCGTCTGAAAACACAAGTATCTCACCTCTTGCACTATCTACAAGGTCTTTGAGGACGTTTATTTTGCCTCTTCTTTTCTTAAAATCGAATATTCTGATATGGCTATAGTTGTTTTTATTTAATATTTCCACAGTGGCATCGTTAGAACCATCTGAACCAATAAGGATCTCAATATTTTCCTTGGGATAGTTTATGGATAAACAATTTTTTATTTTATCCATGATAATACTTTCTTCGTTATAAGCAGCTATTAACATACTAACAAATGGAAGCTTTTCGGATTTCCCTATGCGCCATTTTGGAAAAATCTTATACATTACATAAAGCAGCCCTGGATATGCGATATAAGTGTAGAATATCAGGGATATCAAAATCCATAAAAGAATTGTCATATTTTTATTTACTTCCTATTATTAATGACTTTCGCAGGTATTCCCACGGCTGTAGCATTATCAGGGATATCATGCAAGACTACCGCATTTGCTCCAATCTTCACATTATTGCCTATTTTTATTCCGCCTAGCACCTTGGCGCCTGAGCCTATAAATACATTATTCCCTATTATCGGTGCTTCTATTGGTAAACCATTGCGCGCAGCGCCTATGACTACGCCACTTTCGATTACCAGGTTCTTCCCGGCCTTTACTTTACTGTTTATCACTACTCCAAAAGGATGCATTATAGCAAAGCCTTCATCTATTTGAGCGCCAGCTCCAATTACGCATCCGTTAATCATTTTGTTCAGCTCTATGAACAGCCACCCAATAACACCAAAGCCAATTCTTCTGAAAAATTGCTGAATCCTGTAAAAAACAACTGCTGAAGCCCCATCGCTGAGGGCTATGCTTAAAAACTTCTCCGACTTATAAGAATTGTAAAAACAAATATTCTTGGTTTTCAGATCGCTAAATATTTTCATTACGTACCTGCCCTTATACTGGACAAAACTTTCTTCGCGTTCTCTGTCCAAGTATGGTTTTCATGCACGCTTTGCTTTGCCCTTTCGCCAATCCGTGACCGCAAAATCTCATCATCAACCAGAAGCTTGATAGCTTTTGCAAGTTCACCGACATCAGATTTTTTGAATAATATTCCGTTTTCCCGGTCTCTTATAACATCTTCTATTGGTCCCAACTTGGGGACGACAACTGCCTTGCCCATGGCCATATACTCAAACAACTTTACCGGAGAACCGTACTCATTTGAATCAGGCATAACACAAATATCCATCGCAGCTATATGTTCAAAGACATCAGCATGGTTCACTCTGCCAGTCAATACTACATTTGATTGAATTCCGTTATTATTTATAAAATCACTTGATTGTTTGAATGTTGCCCCATCTCCCACCATCAATAGTTTAATGCGCCGATTTTCCTTAAGATTCTGCTTAAAAGCCTCTAAAAGCATATCTACCCTGTGCCAAAAAACAAAGGCGCCTACATAGCCTATTACTATTTCGTCCTTAATGCCCAACCGGCCTTTTATTAATAACGGGTCCAAAGCCGTGCTGAGGGTTTCTTCCCTCACGGCGTTTGGCAGAACGGATATCTTGCTTGCGGATACGCCGGTCTTTTCTATAAGATCCTTAAAGTAAGTCGATATGGTAACTATAAAACTGGCATTCTTGAATACCAAATTTTCTACCCATCTCGCAACACCTTTCATCGCAAGCTTACGCACGCGCTCTATGAAAGTGGCATCGTTCACCTCAATAACTATAGGAATCTTCAGCTTTTTCGCCACCAATGTTCCGACAAAAGTATTTAGCGCA
>CAZSJF010000146.1:0-7311 GCA_964606705.1 uncultured Bacteroidales bacterium | reverse complement strand
GGGGCTCATAATGAGACCCGTAAAAAATTAAAAAATTGTTTAACTAAATTTTAAAATTATGAAAACAAAAACTTTACCAGTGCTGCTTTTTTGCATTATTGCACAACTGTCTGTGATGAATAAAACATTCAGCCAGACCAGTATTTACGATTTAATGATTGAAGGTTCCGGAACTGTTTGTTCCCCTCCTGCTTTAGCGGAATTTTACATAAGCGGAATGACTTCAGGTTATAATGACGGGGATACTATTAATGTTTATCTTAATTTCGGTGACGGAAAGGATACAACCTTCGAATGTTATATTCAGATTTGGGGGGGGGACTCTCTTGACGGGTACTTTCAGAGTGATTCCTCATTATATCATTATTACGAGTCTTCGGGACAATATACTCTTAAAATGACAGCTACAGGCCCTGATAACAACATGGATTCAGTAATCTATGATAATCTTGTTACAGTACTGGAATCCGGTAGTTCTGGTGTTAATATAGATTATGTGGAGATTTCTGATTCAATGCAGAATGTATATTGCAGTGCACCACAGGAAATAAATTTCTATGTAGGCGGACATACTTCGTGCTATGACCCCGGACAAAACATTTCAGTTTCTTTATATTATGGTGATGGCATATATAAAACTATTGATGTTATAACCGACCAGAATGGATATTTTTGGTCTAATTATGACGATTTTATCCACACTTATGAATTTCCCGGACATTACACTGTTATGGTAATAGCAACAGGTACAGATAATCCTGACACAGTGATTTATGACAACATGATAATTATTTCCGACACATGCGGAAATATTTCAGGGACAGTATATCTTGACGAAAACAGCAATTGTATCCTGGATAACGGAGAAAGCACTTTGGCATGGGTTGGCGTAACATTATCTTCACCCGGGTATGACCTTTATACTACAACTAATCAGGATGGACTTTATTCATTCAATGTTCCTGTAGGCCCTGATTATGAAATTACAATTCCTAATACTAATGGATATTCCTTTGTTTGCCCTGTATCCGGAATACTGGATGTTACAAGTGTCCCTTCAGAAGGCAATGATTCTGCTCTGAACTGCATGGGTGGAACTGATCTGTCAGGATATTTCTCCGGATGGGGATTCCGCCCAGGATTTACAGCATGGGCATGCCTTGACATATTTAATAACGGCTGCATACCTGACAACGGACAAATAAAATTAGTCCTGGATTCTCTTGTTTCATATAATATTGAGGATTCTCTGTATGACATACTTCCTGATTATATAAACGGAGATACGCTGATATGGAATTTTTCAGGCCTGTCAAATTTATCATGGTATGGCATTTGCATGAACCTTTACACAAGCCCTGGCGCCTTCATTGATGACAGCGTTTGCTTCACTCTTATAATTGAAGGTGATGAAACAGATGTTAACCCGTCTGATAATATGCAGACATTCTGCTTCCGTATAAGTAATTCATGGGATCCTAATGACAAAGCTGTTTCTCCTGCAGGAAATATTTCAAAGGAAACTCCTCTGACATATACCATACGTTTCCAGAATACCGGAAATGCAGAAGCATATAACATATTTGTCATAGACACGCTTGATGAGAATCTGGATGTCAGTACTTTCAAGCTGATTTCAGCAAGCCATACTGTAAAAACAAATATACTTGAAGGCAATGTCATCAAATTTTCCTTTGACAATATTATGCTTCCTGACAGCAGTGTAAGTAAAGCAGAGAGCAACGGGTATATAATTTACACAATATCTCCTGACTCCAATATCAGTGAAGAAAGCCAGATAGAAAACACTGCATATATCTATTTTGACTATAATCCGGCAGTAGTAACCAATACTGTTACTAATACCATTGAAAAGCTCCAGTCAGTTAAAATAACTGAATCCGGCAGAAATGATATCAGGCTGTATCCTAATCCTGTTGTCAGAAACCTGAATGTTGACTTTGAATTAAAAGAAACAGGATCTGTTAATATTAAAATTGTAAACACAATGGGACAGATACTGTATAACAACACTTCTGATTACAATCAGGGGCACAATTTAAAAACCATCAATACAGGCAGTCTCAGTACGGGAGTTTACTTTGTTCATATAACAACTGGTGACGGGAAATTATTCTCAAAAAGTTTTGTCAAATAAAACTTTACAGTCTCCTCCAAAGGGCATCTTTAATTAAGGTGCCCTTTTTTTTTACCTATGCTGTACACTATCGTAACCAGCAGAGATAATAAACTTATATATGCGGCAATCCTTCCTATATAATCACCCCACGCAACATAAAATGTGATTTTCGTATTTGCATTCAGGCATTGCCTTATCACAGCAGATTTCCACCATCCTACAGGCTGAAAAAGATCCCCGCGCTGGTTTATAAATCCTGAGATTCCAGTATTGGCAGACCTTGCAATGCTCCTTCGGGTTTCTATAGCTCTCAGTTTTGCATACTGTAAGTGCTGTCTGTGGCCCGGAGTATTCCCCCACCAACCGTCATTGGTAATTATAAAAATAAGACTGGCACCGTTCTTTATATAACCATTAAGAAACTCTCCGTATATGGATTCATAACATATAACAGGAGCTATTTTCAGGGAGTCAGGCTGTGTGACAAACACGCTCCGTTCATCCTGTGTGCCGAGGCTGCCTGTAGTACCGCCAAGGTTTATTGCCAGCTTTTCCAGAGGTTTGAATATTTTCGGAAAAGGCATTTTCTCAACACCGAGCACCAGTTGCGACTTGTGATAAATCTGTATGCCTGAAGAAGAATCTATAAATAAAGCTGTATTATATGCGTCATACCAGCCTGTTCCCATGTAACTGCGTGCTGTGGCGGAAACCTTCCCCCCTTCCTGATACATCTTACATGTCGCTGCACCTATAACAAATTTAAGAGAGGGATACTTCTTTATAAACTGCCTTATTTTTAATATCCTTTCGGAATACTCCAGTCTGTCTTCCCACAAACCGTCAGGAATGGCTGTTTCAGGACATACCACAAAATCCGTATTCCCGTCAACCCTGCTTTCTGCCAACAAAAGCATTTTATTTATCTGGGAAGCATAGAATTTTTCTTCAAACTTTTCATTATACGGGTCAACGTTGGGCTGAACAATGACAATATCAACAGGCTTTTCAGCTTCTTTATACCTGCTGTATATCACTTCTGAAACAATTATCGGCAAAGCGATCAATAGTATGGCATAAACAATTTTAGCATACAGTTTCCTGAAACTCACACCAGAAACCATTGAATTTTTCAGGATATCATACAGCAATATATTTGCAGCAAGCACCCACAGGGTACCTCCTAAAATCCCTGTATATTCATACCACTGTATCCACTTATGATAAGAGGCAAAGCCATTTCCGAGGTTAAGCCATGTCCACGACAGGTCCCAGTTTAGATGCAGGTATTCAAAACCCAGCCAGTAAGCCATAAAGCTGATATATCCCAACCGCCTGCCAATCTTTTTTTTCGTTACATGGAAAAAATGCATTACAACAGACATAAACAAAGAATTGAACACTATCGCCATGGCAACACCGAAAAAAGTTGAGTTATATATCCACCACGTTGTAAGCAGGTTCCATGTAAACATAGCGATATAGGAATATAAGAAAAAGCTGTAGCTCTTAAACTGCTGCCTGTTGCTGCAAATATGATCTTCAATAAAAAGCAGGGGTATGAAGCCGAAGAATAACAGGAAAGGCATGCCGCGTGCAGGCCATGCAATACTCAGTATAACGCCAGATAATATTGATAATATTAATAATTGATATTTCTTCATCTGTTTTATTTTATCTTAAAAAAATTATATGTTATTAGTTAAACGTTATTTGTTTTTGTTTGGCTGTTTTTTTGAGAACCAATTAACAAATAACGGATAACTTTATTTATTTATTTTACTTGCTTTTAATTTCTCATACCATTTTTTTCCGAACCTTTGTATTAAAGGCTTTTCAAGAAACTCATAAAGAAAAATATTATTTTTTCTTCCGTTCTCAACAGCATCCCTGCATATATTCCACTCGTGGTAGTTGACAGCAGTAAAGTCCTTATATTTATTAACCCTTACAGGATAGAGGTAGCAGGACATCGGTTTTTTCATTTTTATCTTTTTCTCTAAGAATGCTTTTTCAATGGCACATCTGGCAACACCGTTTTCATAATAAACATAAGCACACTGTTCCTTATTTACGAGCGGAGTGACATATTCCCCTTCCCTGTCAATATAAAAACAACCTGTCTTTTCTATCGTTTTGATAGATTGCTCTGTCAGGTATGGTTTTATTTTGGCATATGATTTTTTCAGAATACTGATTTCGCCTTCTGTCAGGGGAGCACCTTCATCACCGTAAACACAGCAGGAGCCATTGCATTTCTCAAGATCACAACAGAATTTCACTTCCACCAGATTATCAGAAACGATAGTGTCGCCAATCTCAATCATAAAACAACTTTATTATTAAAATTATTATCTGATTAATCCTCAAACTTAGTGATTTCTTTGTGTCTTAGAGCCTTAGTGGCAAAAAAAATTCCGCCACGAACCTGCCCGCCATCAACCTGGGGCTAACTGGCAGGCGGGGACACAAAGGCACTAAGTTTCACAAAGATAAATGTACTTTATGAATTAATCAGAATAAAACTAACAATTCTATTCTAATAAATAATCAATACTCAAAAAAATTTACTGAATAAAAATCTTAAATTTGCAAAAAAATAACATATGATAAACAATCCCGAAGAAGTTTTCAAAAAAATAATAGCTCACTCAAAAGAGTATGGCTTTGTGTTTCCGTCAAGCGAAATATATGAAGGGTTAAGCGCTGTATATGATTACGGGCAGTATGGCGTTGAACTGAAAAACAACATCAGGAATTACTGGTGGAGAGCCATGGTCCAGCTTAACGAGAATATTGTAGGCATTGACGCTGCGATATTCATGCACCCCACAACATGGGAGGCATCGGGACATGTGAGCGCCTTCAACGACCCGATGGTCGACAATAAAGATTCCAAAAAAAGATACAGAGCTGATGTGCTTATAGAAGATTATATTGCCAAAACTGAAGATAAAATCAAAAAGGAAGTTGAAAAAGCAGCTAAAAAATTTGGCGAAAATTTCAATGAACAACAGTTTGTTACTACCAATCAGAGAGTGATTGAATACAGAGAAAAAATTGAAAAAACAAAAAAACGTTTGTATTCGAATATGGACAAAAACAACCTCGCAGACATAAAACTTCTGATTGAGGAGCTGGAGATAGTATGCCCCGTATCCGGTACACGTAACTGGACAGACGTAAGACAGTTCAACCTTATGTTTTCCACACAGATGGGGTCACTGAGCGATGAAGTAAACACCATATACCTCAGGCCTGAGACAGCGCAGGGAATATTTGTAAATTATCTTAATGTGCTGAAAACAGGAAGGATGAAAGTCCCCTTCGGGATAGCACAGACAGGCAAGGCTTTCAGAAATGAGATCGTCGCAAGGCAGTTTATCTTCCGCATGCGTGAATTCGAACAGATGGAAATGCAATATTTTGTAAAACCCGGAGAAGAACTGAAATGGTATGAATACTGGAAAGAGGAAAGGATGAAATGGCATTTGTCTCTTGGCATTCCTGCATCAAAATACCGCTTTCATGTCCATGAAAAGCTGGCACACTACGCCAATGCCGCTTCCGACATAGAATTCGAATTCCCTATAGGCTTCAAGGAACTTGAAGGTATACACTCACGTACAGATTTTGACTTATCTGCACACCAAAAATATTCAGGCAAGAAAATGCAGTATTTCGACCCTGCAACAAACAACAGCTATGTCCCTTATGTTGTCGAAACTTCAATAGGGCTTGACAGGACATTCCTTGCAGTGCTGAGCCATGCTTACAACGAAGAAAAACTTGAAGACGGCTCTGAACGCACCGTTATGAAAATACCTCCAGTTCTGGCACCAATAAAAGTTGCTGTACTTCCTTTAGTGAAAAAAGACGGTATGCCTGAAAAAGCAAGGAAGATAATGGATGATATTAAATTAAAATTCATGTGCCAGTATGATGAAAAAGACGCCATAGGCAGGCGCTACAGGAGGCAGGATGCCATCGGCACACCGTATTGTATCACAATAGACAACCAGACTCTTTCAGATAATACTGTAACAATACGCGAAAGAGACAGCATGAAGCAGGAAAGGATAACATGTGACAACATAGAACAGGTTGTTGCTGATAAGTTAAGTGTTAAATAAAAATAGGATGAAGTAAGGGAAATCAGGTGCTCCCTGATATTTTCTCAGGTAAGATATTTCCTGGATATCTGCCTTACAGGATACCATGCTGCCAGCAGCCCTATTAGAAATACAGTTATAATAACAAAGACGAAATCCAGTATTTTTATTTTAACAGGATATGCATCCACAATAAAAGATTCTCCTCCGGGCATGGGAATTATACCGAATCTCTGCTGTATGTAGCTTATAACACCTCCCAACAGCAAGCCTGCAAAAGCGCCAAATAAAGTTATCATAAGCCCTTCGGCCAGAAATATCCTTTTGATGGTCTTTATATTACCTCCCATCCAGTGCAGGAACTTTATATCTTCTTTCTTTTCAAGAATGAGCATGGTCAGCGAGCCTATGACATTAAATGTGGCTATAAGAAGGATAAATGCCAGTATAAGGAATACAGCCCATTTTTCCGACTTCATGACCTTATATAAAAACTCCTGCTGCTGGTATTTATTCTTAACATAAAATTTATTCCCGATAATTTTCTGTATTTCTTTCTGTATCCTGCCATTGTCTGCATTTTTTGACAGGCCCAGCTCTATTGCAGTAACTTCATTGGTATAATCGAGCAGTTCGCGTGCAAGGCTCAGGGGGATGATGACATACTTCATATCCACATCCTGGTGTATTGAAAAAACACCTGAAGGAAATATGATGTCTTCATTGAAAGCACCTGTAGGGTCTAGTATCACAGTCTTGGACCTTTTAGGCACATAAACCGAAACAGGAGGATTTACGAGGGCATTCATAGGGTCATTGAATACTGCTGACGTAATGCCAAGCTTATATGCAACGCCCTGTGCGAAAACCGCGTTATTCCTGCCGCCCTGCTTAAGCATAAAGGAGCCGTCAAGCAGCATGGTGTCAAGCATGTTCATCTTCTCATATCCGTTGCTTACGCCTTTTATAGTTGCTATATACTGTTTTTCCTTACATTTCAGCAGGGCATTCTCTTCAACAACCTCATTGTAAAACCACATCCCAAACACACCCAACACA
>CAZSJF010000145.1:0-7335 GCA_964606705.1 uncultured Bacteroidales bacterium | reverse complement strand
AGTGTCCGCTACCCTATTAAAATCAAAAAAATAATTCATATGAAAATAAAAATAATTATACCGGCAGTTTGTTTATTCCTTATAAACAGCTTATCAGCACAGATATGGATGCAGCCTTCCTATTTTGAAAAAAGCGGGAAGGATGTGAATTTTTATGACATTCAGAAAGCTTTTAACAAATGGTCTGAAGGAAAGAACCTTAACGATATAAAAGGATGGAAAAGATACAAGAGATGGGAATGGTTTTATGAACAAAGGGTTTTCCCGACAGGAGAAATGCCAAGGCAGGACATAAACTGGAAGGAACTGAAAAATTTCAACTCTTTATATGGAAGCAAAGGAAGCAAAGGAAATTCAGACTGGGTGTCTCTTTCACCTGTTGTCATTCCAGAGTCTCATGATGCACTCAGCATTCACGGCATGGGAAGGATAAACTGCATAACGTTCCATCCCACCGATTCCAATACCTTCTGGGTAGGTGCCTCACAGGGCGGTGTTTGGAAGACCACTGACGGCGGGCAGACATGGGTGACACTGACAGACTACATCCCATTGATAAGGATAAGCGACATTGCTGTTGACCCGGTTAACCCCGATATCATGTATATCGCTACCGGCGACATAGACCATATCTGGGCATCTTCAACTATCGGAGACCATATTTTCCAGTTCGGAATGGGAATACTGAAATCAACGGATGGCGGTATAACATGGGATACAACAGGATTATCCTTTAACCTCTCAGACGGAGTATCGTCACTTATCAGAAGAATAATTATTAATCCGGATAACACCGCCGAGATAGTTGCCGGAGGTGCTGACGGAATATACAGATCTGACGATGCAGGGGCAACATGGAATAAAACTTATACCGGCAAAATCATTGACATGAAATCCAATCCTCTTGACAGCAATATAATGTATGCTGCATCATACAGGAATTATTCAGAAGACACTTCAGCACAGGCAAGAGTTTTGAAGTCTGTGGACTTCGGCATTACATGGACAGAACTGAATACAGGCATACCCCAAAATTATCAGGTGCAGCGTATAGAACTGGCAATAGCACCGTCTGACACAAACTACGTCTATGCCCTGACATGCGGCATGTATGATGGTTTTTATGCGTTATACGGATCAACCGATGCAGGCAACACATGGACACAGATCGCCTACAAAACAGGAACAAACAAGGCTCCCAACATGCTCGGCTGGTTTGACGGATGGTATTTCGGACTTACCATACCGGGATATCCTCCTGACACTACAGGACAGGGAACTTACGACCTCACTCTGCTGGTTGACAAAAACGACCCTGAAAAAATTTATACTGGAGGCGTAAACATGTGGGGCTCGCTGAACGGAGGGATCGGAGGCGATTCAAGCACATGGAATTTAGTTTCTTTCTGGCAGGGTTATTTCGGAAAAAGCCTGCATGCTGACCAGCATTGCATGAAAATCCATCCTCTGACAGGAAAATATTTTGTGGCTAATGACGGAGGGATATTTAAGACAGACACCATTATTCTTGGCAACCTTACCAGCATATTCGGCTGTATTAACCTTTTCACACAGGAAATAGATACCGGCTGCTACGACTTCCCCACACACTGGACCGACCTGACAAGCGGTCTGCATATAACGGAATACTACAGGCTCGGATGCAGCAGGAATGACCCTGATATTATTGCTGCAGGGTGCCAGGATAACGGTACATATATGTATAACAACAGTACATGGATGAATATATGTAATGGCGACGGAATGGAAGCAATGATTGACTACAACAATTCAGATATTATCTTTGCCACAAACCCCCAGGGTGCTCTGAACAAATCAACAGACGGAGGAATTACTTTCACCCAGAACATGGCTGCCCCTATCAACAATGCAGGGGAATATGGCGACTGGGTTACTCCCTACGTGATGCACCCTGTCAACTCCGACACAATCTATACCGCCTTCAAAAATGTATGGAGAAGCAAGAACGGCGGGACAACGTGGTCTAAGTTAACCTCCCTCTCATCACAGTCGTACGCTTTCAAAGCACTGGCAGTTGCAAATTCAAACCCTAATTATATTTATGCAGCCAAACCGTATAACATATTAAGGAGTACTAACGGAGGAACATCATGGCAATCTATAAGCGCAGGACTGCCTGTTAATGACGCCATAATAACTTATATAGCAGTAAGCAGTGAAGATCCTCAGACATTATGGATTACTTTCTCGGGCTATGTTGACGGGAATAAAGTTTACAAATCAACTAATGCCGGAAGCACATGGGTTAATATCAGCAATAATCTGCCCAATGTTTCTGCAAACTGCATTGTGCATCAGGCAGGACATGACACCAATAATGTTTACCTGAACGGCTTATATGTAGGAACAGACATCGGGGTCTTTTACACCAATGACTCCATCCTAAATGCTTCAGGCGGATGGATAGCATTTGACAACGGACTGCCCAATGTAGTGGTCAATGAACTGGAAATACAGTACGGGATACAAAAACTCAGGGCCGCAACTTACGGAAGAGGGTTATGGGAATCGCCTTTATTTACGAAAAGCTATGGCGTTAACATAGGAATAAAAGAGAACAGCAGGGCCGGCGTGGAAATATATCCTAATCCTAATAATGGAAAACTATATATCGAAGGAAACATTTCCGGCAAAGAAGTGATGAATATAAATTTATTTTCATTGCCTGGGAATAAAGTGGCTGCATGGAATGAAACCGTTTCAGGCAATTATAAGAAAGAACTGGACATAAGTAAACTGCCCAACAGCATTTATATACTGCAGGTTGAACTGTCAAACAGTCATTACACCAAAAAGATTGTTAAGCAGTAGGTGAAATTCAAAGTTCGAAGTTTGGAGTTTGGAGTTTAGAATATTGAACTTGTCTCGTCTCACCATTTTTACCAAATTCTCAACCAAACCCACCAAATACTAACTCAAAACCGCCAAATACTAATTGACCCTTGACTTTTGCTTTTAATGTTATTACTATTGCATTGATATTTTTTAACATGATTTATTAACCAAACTAAAAACACACAGACATGAAAAAAATTATTATCATTTTAGCTTTAGCTACCCTGCCATTTTGTGCAATGAGCCAGGAAACTATTAAATACTATAAAGATTTTGTAACTGATATCACCAATGTTAGAAAAGGTGTAGATATTATAAATAAAAAAACAGCAGAAAAAGAAGACTGTTACCGCTTTACTTACAGTGAAAATAATAAAGTTACAAAAATTGAATTCCTTAAAAAAAACAAATTATCTGAAGGCTACTATGGAATAGCCATCTACTGCTATAAATATGATGAAAAAGGCATTAAAACAGAGGAAAGTTTTTATGGTGCTGATAAAAAACTGAAAGGAGATGGATATGGAATAGCCATTTACCGTTGGAAATATGATGATAAAGGCTATGAAACGGAATTAAGTTTTTATGATGCTGATGAGAAGTTGAAAGAAGATTATTGGGGTATAGCCACCTACCGCTATAAATATGATGATAAAGGCAATAGGATAGAAAGAGCTCATTATGGAGTTGATAAGAAATTAAAAGAAGATAATAGCGGTATACCCATAATTCGTTGGGAATATGATGAGAAAGGCAATAATACAGAAGCAAGTTTTTATGGAGCTGATGAAAAACTTAAAGAAAATTGGGAAAAAGTAGCTATCAATCGTTATAAATATGATGATAAAGGAAATAGAATAGAAGAATGTTATTATGGAGCAGATGAAAAGTTGAAAGAAAATAATCTTGGTTTTGCCATAATTCGCTTTAAATATGATGAATACGGAAAACCAATAGAAACGACTTACTATGATAAAAATAACAAATTAATAAAAACTGATAAATATTAAAATACAGATTGTTTTTCAAACAACTGTTTTTTTATATTTGCGATGAACATATGGAAAAATTGTCATTAAATATCTTAGGAATAGGATTAATTTGGATAGCAATTAATAAAATTGTGAGCTATTTAGAGGCAAGAATATGAAAGCTACAGGCTGCAAGCTATTAGCTTTAAGTTTGAAGCTTGGGGCTTGAAGCTTGTAGCTCTTGCCATTATATAGCAGATAAGGTAGGTTTTGATATAGAGTTTATAAAAATTTAATATGCATAACATTAATTAAATTATTAACCAAACAAATATTAAAATGAAAAAGAAAAACATCATCAGGCTTGCATCAGCAATAGCAGTATTGGCTGTTATTACGCTGGCAATAATTTATTACGCTTCCCCAAAGAAGAAGATAAAGATAGACCCTGCTTTCAGGGCTTATATCTCTGCTTTCACAGGCGGCGTCATTTCTTCCGAATCAACGGTAAGGATACAGCTCGCACAGGAATATTTCAGACCCGTTAATACCGGCGAACAGGTGAGCGAGGAATTATTCGATTTTGACCCTTCCATTAAAGGCAAGGCATACTGGGTGGATAAACAAACAATAGAGTTCCGCCCTGATAAAAGGCTGCCCAACGGTAAATCTTATGACGGAGAATTTTATCTTTATAAACTATATAATAATCTCCCTGAAAGCCTTAAAGTTTTCAGATTCCAGTTCCAGACAATCAAACAGGCATTTATTGTTGACATAGAGAACCGCAAGACATACAAAAAAGAAGACCTGCGATGGAGCAAGATAATCGGGACACTCAAAACAGCCGATATTATTGACAGCACAAGCATAGAAAAAGTGCTTTCTGCAGAACAGGACGACAAAGATTTAAAAATAAGATGGTCGCATGAATCGGGCGGGACAATACATAATTTTGAGATAGACAGTGTCATCAGAAGGGAAAAGCCCGGTCAAGTCATTGTCAGATGGGACGGTAGTGATATAGGTGCTGACACAGAAGGCTCCGACACTGTTGAAATACCGTCGCTGTCCGATTTCAAAGTTATGAACGCCGAGGTTGTCAATGACCCTGAACAATATGTGGTGTTACAGTTCTCAGATCCGCTCAAGGAAACCCAGGACCTCAACGGACTGGTAAACATACAGGATTGCGCAGACCTTCGCTTCGTCATAGAAGATAACGAGATAAGAGTTTATCCGCCTTCACGGCTGGGAGGGCAGAAAGACCTCTCTGTTGAAACAGGTGTCCGCAACATAATGGACTTCAAAATGAAAAAACAATACAAAACCACTATTACCTTCGAAGAACTGAAACCTAATGTCAGGCTTATCGGCAACGGCGTTATTATTCCCAATTCCAACGGGCTTATATTCCCGTTCCAGGCTGTCAACCTCAAAGCTGTTGACGTAAAGATTGTACAGATATATGAAAATAATATCTGCCAGTTCCTTCAGGTTAACAGACTCGACGGAAGCAACCAGCTTAAACGTGTGGGCAGGCTTATCATGAAAAAGACAATACGCATTGATGAAGATAAACTTCTTAATTACGGTAAATGGAACACATTTTCCTTCGACCTCTCAGAACTGATAAAAGTCCAGCCCGGCGCTATATACAGGATAGAATTAAACTTCTGTAAAAAATATTCCATATATCCGTGCATGGACGAAAACGGCGAAACTAATGACGAAAATAAAAACCTCACACAGATCGAGGATGAAACCAAAAGCCTTGAGGACGAAGAAAGCGAATGGGATTATTATTCCGACTATTCTTATGATGATTATTATTACTATGATGACTATTATTACGAAGACTATGACTATGATTATTCCAAAAGAGAAGACCCGTGTGATGACTCATACTACTCCGGTAAATCTGTCAGCAGGAATATCCTCGCTTCCGACATAGGCATAATCGCCAAAGGCGGCGGCAACAAAAAAATGACGTTTGCAATTACTGATATGATAACTACCAAGCCCCTTTCAAATGTTGAATTAGAAATATACAATTACCAGAACCAGCTGATAGCAAAGACAAGCACTAACAGCGACGGTCTTGCTGAGATTGAGTTGAAGAAAACACCTTTCCTCCTTATTGCGAAGAATGGCAAGCAAAGAGGATACCTGAGGCTGGATGACGGCTCTTCATTATCTCTGAGTAAATTTGATGTTTACGGAGATGTGGTACAGAAAGGGATAAAAGGATATATCTACGGAGAACGCGGCGTATGGAGGTCCGGCGATTCACTCTATGTCATGTTCATCCTTGAAGACAAGGAAATGCTCCTTCCCAAAACACACCCTGTCATTTTCGAACTCACAAATCCTTTGGGACAGCTTGTCAAAAGGACTACATGCTCCGCTTCTGTGAACGGATTCTATAACTTCAGCACGGCAACTGAAAAAGATGCACCTACAGGAAACTGGACTGCAAGAGTGCGCATAGGAGCGATAACTTTTACGAAAACACTTAAAATAGAAGCCATAAAACCGAACAGGCTGAAAATAAACCTTGACTTCGGTGTTGACAAACTCTCTGTTGACAAGGAATACCTGGCAGGGAACCTCTCGGTGAAATGGCTGCACGGTGCTATCGCTAAAAATTTAAAAGCCCGTATTTCCGTCACACTGACAAGGTCAACAACATTCTTCAAGAACTTCAGCGAATATGTATTTGATGACCCTGTAAGGAAATTTGAATCTGAAGAACAGATACTGTTTGACAACAGTATTGACGCTAACGGCGAAGCTAAAATAATACCTGACATCAATGTTAAAGATGCCGCCCCCGGCATGCTGAAAGCAAACTTTATCTGCAAGGTTTTTGAAGAAAGCGGCGATTTCAGCATAGACCGTTTTTCCATACCTTACGCCCCCTACTCATCTTTTGTGGGCATAAAAACACCCCAGGGTGATAAATACACAGGCATGCTGGTGACAGACACCAATCATGTTGTTGATATCGTAACTGTTGACGCTGACGGAAAACCTGTGTCACACAGCAACCTTGAAGTAAACGTATATAAAGTAACCTGGAGATGGTGGTGGGATGCTTCAGATAATGACCTTGCATCATATACCGGAAGTTCATATTCAAAACCTGTACAGACAGCACTGATTTCTACAAACAAGGCAGGAAAAGGAACATTTAAATTGCGCATAAATTATCCCGAATGGGGAAGATATTTAATAAGGGTGTCTGATCCTGAAAGCGGCCATTGCACAGGCAAAACCGTTTATATGGACTGGCCGGGATGGGCAGGAAGAGCCGACAGGAAAGACCCTGAAAATGCCACCATGCTGACATTTGCAACCGACAAGAAAAAATACAATGTCGGCGAAACAGCTGTAGTTACTATACCTTCCGGCGACGTAGGAAGGGCACTGGTAAGCATAGAGTCAGGAACCAAAGTTATCAGCGCTTACTGGGTTGAAGCTAAAA
>CAZSJF010000144.1:0-7392 GCA_964606705.1 uncultured Bacteroidales bacterium | reverse complement strand
CGGCCCGAAGCGAGGCCTCTGGCCGAGCGGAGGGAAGTCCCACCCCGCACACCAATTATAAGGCCCCATCGTCTAGCCTGGCCCAGGACGTTAGGTTCTCAGCCTAAAGACTGGGGTTCAAATCCCCATGGGGCTACCAACATAAAAAGCATGGTTTTCGTTTAGCGACGAGAGCTGTGCTTTTTTCATTTACCTCCGACGCAAACCAACCACTTATAACTCCATATCTCTCTATATTACTCAAGGTATTACATAATCTAAAAAGCATGGTTTTTGCCACTTTTGGTGGTGAATTGGTGGTTTTTCACTCTGGCTTCCTGTGCTATAGGAGCAAAAACTCTATGACATGAAATCACGTAGCATAGGCCATTCTTAAAAACCTTTGAGCGGCGGTTAGCTAATCTTAACTGTCCAGTCCCCTAAGGTGCTGCATAAATACTCTTATGTGGCATAAATTGGACGCCTCATCGAGATAAAAGAGTTTATCGATGAGGTGTTTCTATTAACAGGAGAGAAAGAATGAGACCATACAAACATAGTGGGGTTATTAAGAATTACTATAGCGTAAAAGGATACGGTTTTATAAGGACATTCGAAGGTGCAGAGCAGTTCTTTCACATAGCAGATTGCAGTAGCTTCGAACCAAAGGTAGGTCTGATGGTTTATTTTGAGATAGGCCAAGACCCGAAAGGTCGCACGAAAGCGATTGAAATTACGCTGACAGAGGAGCGGAGTCGCCATACAACCCTAGGGGGTGCTATATGACCTATAAATTCGATAAATGCCCTCGATGGTGGAAAGAAATATACAAGTTTGATAATGAAATTCGGTCGTGGAGCATATTCAGGTTTATGCTGATGAAGGAGTGCATAGAGCTATCTTTAAGATATGGAAACCCCTTTGATGCCTCGATGGAAGAAATGGCTGGGCACATAAGGACAACTCGGCAATTCGTTTCAAGCCAATTCAAGGTATTAGAGGCAGGCGAATGGCTGTCTATCAATCGTGGTAAATACAGAGGCCATAAGTCTACGATAAGTGTTAATTGGGGTAAGTTAGATGCTCTTTATTTGGCACATGAAAAGGAGTTTAATAACATGGAAAAAACATTTCAAAGCGTTAATGGGAATAACCCTTTAACAATAAAGAAGAACTCACAAAGCGTTAACGGCATTAACCCTTTAGGAAAAGACAAAGCGTTAACAGGGGGCAACAAAGCGTTAACACGAGGCTCTGAAAGCGTTAACGAGGTTAACAACAATAAGAATGATAAAGAGAATGATAAAGAGAGTGGCACTGGCTCGGCTTTGGCTTTTCAGGGCCAAGCCTCACCAGTTCAAAAGCACGACCCAAAAGTTTGCGAGGATTTTCATAAGGCAGTTAAAGACCTTTACCAGTAAAAGTTATGATAGAAACGGGCAAAAACGAGCAAAATTATAACGCTGCCATGGAAGCAAAAGACCAATCCCTTCACAAAAATTCACAATATCTATATTTACCTAATGCAGAGATGCGTAGATTCGTAAAGGCTTTAATGAATGAAGGGGCATCATTCCGTCCTTACCGTGCACAAAAAATTACAGGGATTCATCGCATGAAATTTTATCGTGCTCTTAAAGACCCTCGATTCAACGATTGGTATAAACAGCAACGCCTGATATACCAAGCCGCTCTTGGCCCTATTGTTGACGATGCTTTATTCAAGGCGGCTATTTCTGGCGATGTATCTGCTATCCGCACATTTTATGAACTCGAAGGTCGGTTAAAAAGTGGTAATGGCAAAAAGAACGCTCTCTCTTTTCCTGTGGTGAATTTGATTGTAGAGGATAACGCATGTAAAAAATACCCCCCTGTATAAAACGAGGTATTCGCAAGCGAGAAAGATATAGGCAAATAATCGTTCGTTTATTTGGTAGTAAGTCCAGTCAGTAGCTTTATTTTATGAATATTGCATTATCCATTAGTAAGCTACTAAAATATTCCAGCCGCTACTTGCATTTTAGAATTTTGT
Organism: uncultured Bacteroidales bacterium; assembly: GCA_964606705.1. Taxonomy (GTDB): domain Bacteria; phylum Bacteroidota; class Bacteroidia; order Bacteroidales; family CAZSJF01; genus CAZSJF01. The sequence continues at coordinate 5,381 of CAZSJF010000144.1, read as the reverse complement.
CATTATACTATTAGTAATAGAGCTTTAGTATATTACCAATAGTATATTACTAGTAGGTATACAATAGATAACCTCAATATGAATCGAAATAAAAAAATTGGGTACAAAGTACAGCTTACAGCCAATAAGTGTCTTAGGTGCAGACACATTTGGGTTCCTAGAAGCATAAAAAAAAGAGCACACGTCTGTCCAAGATGCAAGTCTCCTTACTGGGATATACCAAAGAAGAGGTGAAAATAATGATTAATAATGAGTATCAAGAGAAAATAAGACACTCAAAAAGTTTGGTACAACAAGCGTTGTCATTATTTAAAAATCCAGTTATTGCATGCTCTTTTGGCAAGGATAGTATGGTAGTTCTTCATTTAGTAAGGCAGTATACTAAAGGAATAAAGGTATTATGGAATAATACGCTTGTAGAATATCCTGATACGTATGAGTTCGCAAGGAAGATAATAAAGGAATGGAATTTAGACTGTATCGAAGCAAAGCCAAAAGTTACCTTTTGGGAAATAGTCAAAGAGCATGGCTTCCCAATTTACTCACGAAATAGCGAAGGAGATAAGCAGTGTGCAGCACGCATGTGTTGTAATGAGCTCAAGAAAAAACCAACCATGTCTGCATTAAAAGGAATCGATTGCGATGTATATTTTACAGGATTAACTAGATACGAAAGTAGATTAAGAGAATTTTCTGCTCGCAAATATGGAGATTTTTTTTATTCTAAGAAATGGGACCATTGGAAATGTCATCCAATTTTAAATTGGACAACCGAAGATGTCTGGCGATATATTAAACAATACGATATTCCTTACAACTCATTATATGATAAAAATGAAGTTAAAATAGACGGAGGCATTAGAACTGGATGCTGGCCTTGTACTCAAGCAATTAAATATGGAAAATTACAGCATTTACGTGAATACTATCCAAATCTTTTTGATTTGCTAGTCGTTAAGAAAAAATTGGGCGAAATAATGCTTGATTTAAGAATCGAAAACTATAAGAATACTAAATCCCGCGTCGGAGATTATATACGAAATGCTACTTATAAAAAACTTGGAGTAGAGAAAGCATTAGATTTACATCCGTGTTTTTTTGATAGATTATAAAAACTATTTAATAGCAGGGAGGCTTTATGACTGAGCAAAAGATTTATGATATTTCCCTCAGCGATATTCATATCAGTAGGGATAATGTGCGAGACCATGATAGAGAAAAAGACTTGGGTGAACTAGCCGCTAGCATAGAAAAACATGGATTATTGCAACCAGTAGCCCTCTTGGGAGAATATGGCAAGCCGCCCTACAAACTGATATCTGGTCAGCGACGATTTCTTGCTCATCAACAAATATTAAAAAAGAAAACTATTAAATCTATTTTTCTTGGTCCGTTATCACCAACGCAATCCGTCATTAGGTCGTTAATTGAGAATATGCAACGTCTCGAATTAGGATACGAAGATACGGCACAAGCAATAACATATTTGTATAAGCAGTTTGGTAGTGACCGAAAGGTTCATGAAGAAACAGGCCTTTCGCTTCAAAAAGTCCGAGAATATATTCGTATAGATGCTCAAGCGACACCTAAAATTAAAAAGCTTCTTAATGATGGAAAGGTTACAGCCGCAGATGTAAAAAGAGCATTACATGCAAGTCAATCAAATAAAGGCAAGGCAGAGGAATTACTTGATTTAATGATAAAACGGGAGCCGACTGTACATGAAAAGAAAAGGATTGTGGAATATGGCGAGAAAAACAATGCCATGCCAGCAAGAAAAATAATAGAAGAGGCCATGAAGCCTCATATAGAAGCTAACATAGTTATCAGTCTGCCAGAAGAAATTAGAAATGCTTTAGAACGGGCGAGAAAAAAATTGTCTATGGCGCCAGAAGAGTTGGCATCGAAAGCTTTAGCCGAATGGCTTCGTTCCAAGGGATTTCTTGAATAACAACTTAGAGAAGCGTAAGAACATGCCCAGACAAAATATAGATGAAGCAGTGGCCGTATTGATTTCATCTACTAAAAGCAAAAAAAGGCCAATTTCATTGATAGAAATATCCAAGTGGCTCGAGCTTGCTGTTACTACATTAGATGGGTATAAAGAAGTTGCAAATCGTATAGGATTATCGGAAAAAATGTTGCGCCAATTTAGCCTGGTTACACGCTTACAGCCAAAAGTTCAGCAACTTTTTAAATCGCGAGTCTTAGATAGCATAGATGCTGTGGCTCACCTTATTTCCTTGTCGGGGAAAGAACAAATCCTAGTTGCTAATATGTTAGCAGATAAAAGCATGGACACAAAAGATTTGCGAGCCATAGTGCAATATCGCAAAAAAAATCCCAGCATATCCATCGAAAATATTGTAGATAGAGTCATGGATAGCAAAACAAAAAAACATTATGTGGCCGAGTTCATAATACGTGAAGGTAATAATTATAATAAACTTATGAACAAGTTTAAACAATACATTCCTTCGGATGAAATTGTTCGTCTAGATATCGACGGAGCAATAGGAAGATTGGTATTAACAAAAAATGGAAAGCAAGAACTTCAGCAAATCGCCAGAAACCATAAGGCACGTTTTAAAGACGTGATTACTAAAATTTTATATAGGTAATATTATATATGACTCCTAAAGGTTCATTGTGTACAGGTCTTAGAATAGAAAAACTAAAGAAATTACTTAGCGACCTACAACTACTCAAAGATTATCCTCCAAAGGTAAAGAAAAGCGAAGGAAGGCGTGAAGGAGATATCCTAGGTTTCGTCAAAGGCTTAAAGATTTCTGCGGGAGTTATTTATTACCTGCGCGACCAATTAAGTGATATGAATGATTATGAGGTAAGCTGGGGTCATATACTCGATGATAGCGGTGCGTCTTGTTCTCCAGAATGCGATGTCATAATCCACAAGAAGGGCCATGTCGGAGAATGGAATGGTTCTTCTGGCGAGCCTATAATGCATTTTAAGTTCGTAAATGCAAATACTGTCAAAGCAGTGGTTAGTTGTAAGTCGCAACTAGATTCTATAGATAAACAATATCCTAAATCATTGAAGAAATATGGCGTTAAGGATGTTTTCCTTTTTGTCGAATGTTGCAAAAATACCCACTATCCTTTATTAGAGAAAAGAGCGCGCCAGGCAGGTTATCGCGGATTGTGGCCACTTTATCTAACAAGCAAAGTAGAAAGTTGCATAACAAATGATAATATGTACGTTGATTTCCGAGACAAAGTAAGGAAGGCATTAAAGAAATGATGCTGGTCGCACTCTTGACAGTCGATATTTGTATGTTATAATTAAATTACAAGCGGTACTTTAAGAAGGCTACTTGCTCCGCTATATAAATGTGCTAAAGACCAAGGTTGTTTTGACCCGTGTTCTTAGCACGGGTTTTTTATTAGGATAATATGATATTACATGGATTAGCACCATTAGTAGACAATAAGACGAAAGTTTTAATACTCGGTTCTTTCCCAGGTCCGATGTCACTTGAGAAACAAGAGTATTATGCGAATAAGCAAAACGAGTTTTGGCGTATCATGGCTGATTTGCTGGCCTCGGGAAGGTTACTATCAGACTATGCAAGTAAGAAATTATTGTTAAGAGAGAGCGGTGTAGGAGTTTGGGATACCGTGTCGTCTTGCGAGAGAAAAGGTGCTGATGATAACAATATCCGCGGAGCAAAGCCTAATGATATCGGATTGTTAATTTCTCAATATCCCAGCATCTGTGCAGTGTTTTTTAACGGAAAAAGAGCATTTAACGATGGTAAGCAAACAATATCGGTATCTATAAAAGTTCAATATTTACCAAGCACATCCCCAGCTAATCGTGCGATACCGTATGAGACAAAACTAAAGGCTTGGAGGGCTATACTCAAGTTTCTTTGCTAGTAACATTCAAGGCGGGTTGATTTGGGACATATTGCAGCCGCCTCAAAACAAGGTGCTAAAAAGCCAGTGACCCTATGGTTATGTTTTTAGCCGTAGGGCTTTTTATTGGCAGAAAGGAATATCATGAAGTATCGCAGAATTATAAATAATGATAGGAATGTCATTACTAAGTGTGAATTTGCGTGGGAAGAAAAATGCGGGTGTAGGTTCCATATTTTTTATAACATGAATGATAATAATATTAAAGATATGGTGCGAAAGGTTAAATTTGGTAATGTTGATGCTCACAATATATTCGGGTGCAGCTTAGGTAGCGAGCTTACTGAAAAGCAGAGGGAGAAAAAAAGTAAACTATACTGGATGAAAAAACACCTGGAATATGTGTATTGGGCTTTGCAGGATAGGGGCTTAGGTATTCCTCAAAGATTATTTGAATCGTGGAATATCAAGTATCCCGATGTCTGGAATAGTGAAACTAAGTGCGGCAAGGAGAAAGTTTTTAAATTCAGCTATCATGTAAAGTCGGGGGAGCTTCTTATCGCCCCTCTTGGTATTCACCACAACATTATGATACTTAGTGACGGGAAGTTCCGATTTGAGGAATATGTGCGAGGCATCTTCTTCAGAGAAAAGAGAATAATATACTTGAGAATGCATGAAAACCTCGAGTGGCTTAAGAGAACTGAAGAGATATTCAGAATCAACGGCCTTCCTAAAAGCGTGAGGATTATGTTCGGAGAAAAGGCCGCAAATAGGCTAAAGGGAGACCTGGAGGGCTTATAAAGCTAACCTCCAATTATCGATTCTACCAACAATGCAAAATATGATATACTATTACCAGTTTCAATGCGTTCTTTACATGAACCAATAGCGTTACCTTAAAGAGGACTAAGGGCCTCTAACCGTTAAGTAAGGTAAGTGCAGCATGTCGCCCGAAAGGGCGAAGGGGAAAATGCTGCCTTATCGGATTTACTTAACGGTTGCCGATGGGGATAAGCGTCCCCTTTATTATTGGGGATTGCATATACCTAATCATAACGATATAGAAAATCGAGGTCGACATGGATGAAAATAGAAATTCTCAAGAAGCAAAAGCATACCGTGAATTTTATAAGAACATGATAGATGATTACAACGAGTGGGCTAAGCATATGCGAATTATCAGTAATAAGGGCATAGTGCTTATCATGGTCATGGGTTTTCTTGGAGCATACTACTTTGAAAATATAAAAATCAGTAGAACGCTTTTCATGGCCTCTTTAGGCATTGCTGCAATAGGTATCGGTTGGCTAAGTTGCCGAAAATCACACATGGAAGGATATGTTGCAGGCTATGAAACAGGAGTTAATGATGGTGCCGATAAGGCAAGAGGAATCGACCAAGATATGCGTAATTTTCTGAATGAAATCGAAATTGACAGAGAATCAAACAAAACTATAACAATGAATCAGAAAAAAGAAAAAGGATATTGTCCGAAATGC
>CAZSJF010000143.1:0-7393 GCA_964606705.1 uncultured Bacteroidales bacterium | reverse complement strand
TGTGTTGGGTGTGTTTGGGTGTTTTTTTTTACAATCTTATGATTTAAAATATCAGTCATGTCATTTTCAAAACATTTAAGGGAATTGCATTCATTGACAAAACAGCAGTACATGAAAATGACATGACTGATATTTTAAATCATCAGATTGTAAAAAAAACTGATATATCATCCGTGACACAGAATGAAATCAATGAAAAAGTGAAAAGTGAAATACTGAAGTTTAAATACTGGATGAGGCAAAAGCGATATAGTGAAAGCACTATTGATACTTACTCAGAAGCATTGGCAATTTTTTTCGGATACTATTGCAATAAAAAAACTGATGAAATCAGCAATGATGATATTATCCAGTTTAACATAGACTACATATTGAAGAAAAAGTTGTCATTTTCATATCAAAATCAATTTGTAAATGCCATCAAACTTTTTTATAAGAAAACTTACTCGCGTAATATTGAGATTGATACTATAGAAAGGCCAAGGCAGGCTAAAAGATTGCCAAAAGTTATTTCAAAAAATGATGTGATGCTGATGTTGAAAACCATTAAAAATCAAAAACATCAGATGGCTTTAACAATGATATATGCTTGTGGATTGAGGAGGTCAGAACTTATAAACATGAAACTTAATCATTTAAACTCAAAAAGGAAAAATGTTACAATTTTTAACGGGAAAGGGCAAAAGGACAGGGTGCTGCCATTAAGTGACAAGCTGCTTGAACAGATTAAGAAATATTTTTTTGCATACAAACCTTCCGTTTATCTGATAGAAGGGCAGAAAAAAGGCATGCCTTACGGTGAAACGAGCCTTGAAAAAATATTTCATAAATATTTGGGTGAAATAATAAAAAATCATAATTTTACACTTCACTGTTTAAGGCACAGCTATGCTACACATTTGCTGGAAGGCGGAACAGACTTAAGATACATACAAACTTTGCTTGGGCATAAGAGCAGTAAAACAACGGAGATATACACATGGGTAAGCATGAAAAGTTTGCAGAATATCAAAAATCCTACGGACGATTTCGATTTGTAGAAATGGGTATAAAAGTTATAAGCCAAAGTGGAAAAAGTGTATATATGCACAATATATCGTAAAGAAATTGTATTTTTGTAATTAATGAAAGACAGGATTGAAAATACAGATGAAATAATTCATTATTGGCAGGAATCTGCTGAGCAGAATTATACAACAATGAAAAATCTGGTGAAGTCAAAAGATTATAGCTGGGCTTTATTTTTAGGACATCTGGTTATAGAAAAGTTATTAAAAGCTGTTTACATTAAGAAGCACTACAAACACTCTATTTTTTCACATGATTTACTGAGATTAGCAAAGAAAATTGAAATTGATATACCTGGTGAATATGAGGAGTGGCTTGATGAAATTACAACCTTCAATTTGAATGCACGTTATGACAATTTTAAACAAAGTTTTTATAAACTTTGCACTAAAAATTTTGCAGGTGAATGGATTGATAAAATTGAAATTATAAGAAAATGGTTAATAAATCAGTTATAGAAACGGCAAAGAAGTATATTCAACAAATACCTGCAAATATGGATTTGAAGAAAGCTTTTTTATTTGGTTCATATGCCAAGGGAATTGAACAAGAGGATAGCGATATTGATATTGCTTTGATTATTGGAAAGATGGATGATTTTTATTCAATACAAATACAATTAATGCGATTAAGGAGAAAAATTGATTTACGAATTGAACCACATCCGATATGGGAAAATGATTTTAATATTCAAAATCCAATTGCTTATGAAATACAAAAAACAGGAATAGAATTAAAATACAAAAGGTGTAGCAAGCGACCCAAAAACAGTAAATAGGTCACTATTAACAAATAAAATGAAGAAAAAAATAGCAAATTACATTATCTTGGCACATTAAAGAGGCTTATTTAATTGAGAAGGCATAATCGAGGTGGTATTCGTCTAAGCCCGCAGTTGCTAACAAGCTGCTACTTTCAGTGGCGGTTCAGTGCATTTTGACAAGTCAGTGCTTCTTTTTATCTTTGTGCTGCTGGATAGTAAAGTAATTTTAATCGCCACCGAAAAGCAAGCGCCAAACCGTTAACAGGGTTTTTAAAAAAATAATTATTTTCAAATAATTCTATTATGAAAAAGTTATTTATTTTGATGATATTCTTCAATTCCCATTGCTTATACTCTCAAACAGACTTATGGTATCTGACAAGGGGGAACATGAGCAGTGATGACTCATGGGGTGTATATGTTGATGAAGAAGGATATATTTATTTGTCTGTAGAACATAAAAACCCTCCGCCCTATGGCTATTATGATATTTATTTGTACAAATTATCTCAGGACGGGCAGCAAATTTGGGTAAGTAATCCTTATGGAGGCCCGCTTAACCTTAATGATGCAGGTTTCCCTGTTAAAACTTCAGGAGATTATGTTTATATAGCAGGTAAAACTTGCTTGGACATTTTTGAATTCCAAACAGATCCCCTGGTTTTATGTTACAATAAATATACGAGTAATTTAGTATGGGACTCCATTTATCTTCCTTCCCCTAATTATGGCTATGAAGAAATTGATGGACTGAGCATTCAACCAGATGGGATATATTTTACAGGATGGACACGGGGAGAAGGGTCAAACGATATGAACGTTTTAATCCAAAAAATCAGCTTAACCGGTCAGCCTATTTGGGCAAAAACATGGGATTATGAAAATTTGCAAAGACATGATGGCGCTAATGGACAACTTGAAATGGATAACGAACACATTTATATTGCTGCTCATGTTAATAAGGCTTGGGTACTTAGTAACGATGGTGATGCTGCATTGGTTTGTTTTGACAGAAATAACGGTTCGTATTTATGGCATACCCTGTGGGGTGGCTTATCATGGGATCATGGACTTGGTTTAACCATGAGCACAGATTCTATGCTTTATATGGTCGGGCATACCGGCAGTTATGGTTCTTTACAGCAGTTTTTTATTAATAAATATAACCGAAACGGACAAATGATCTGGAGCAGACTATGGGGTGGCCCGGGTGCCGAACTTTCACGATCGGTTGTCACAGACGGAGACTCAGTTATATATTGTGCCGGAACTACTACGAGTTATGGAAATGGTGAATCTGATATATTTGTTTTAAAATATGATTCTGCAGGTACATTATTAGATTCTTTATTCTGGGGCGGCAGCAGAAAAGAAGTGGGTCGCGATATGTGTATTTACAATGGTTATTTATTTGTTGCAGGTACCACGGAAAGTTTTCATAGCGTACCTGCTGATACTGCAACAGATGCTTTTTTACTTAAAATTAATGGAAGAACTATGCAAGCGCCTGACACAAGCCTTACTGGAATTACAGAAAACAAAAAAGAATTAGTAACGATATATCCAAATCCGGCAAATGACAAACTAACCATAGACTGTGCAGAAAACAAAAAAACAAAGATACAAGGTTATAACATGCTTGGAAAGTGTGTGCTGCAAGGAGAATTAAGTAGCGGTACGAATGAAATTGACGTTAGTTCTTTGTCAAAAGGGGTTTATATAATTAAAATGACGGGCACTGACTGGACAGTACAGCGTAAATTGATAAAGGAATGACATTCTATGAATGACAGGCGTTATGCTTCAACCGTCGTGATAGTACATTTTGATAGTTTAGTAATTATTTTTTAGTTCATTATTATTTGATAAATTTGTAATTATTAATACGACAACTGATAGCAACTGCTGAATCGTTGGCAACCATAAAAAAAATATCATGAAAAAAATTTTACTGATAACACTAGCCGTCATCTTCAATATGACAATCTGCTTTTCTCAAGGGAATAATGCATCCGTTGGCTATATCGGATTAACCTGCAAAGTAAGCCCCGACAGCCAGTATGTAAAGATCAACAGCGTTTCCCAGGGTTCGCCTGCAGATATATACGGACTGAAAGCCGGCGACCATATCTGCAAAATAGACGATAAAAATGTAAAGGGACTTAGAAATCCTATACATCACATTTCCGGGGCCCTTGGAACTTATGTAAAACTTAGCATAAGCCGTTATAATAAAAATAATTTCGACGTGAGCGTCCCGCGCATTTCAGTTACATTTTCCGATGAATCAGGTTATGTCAGTGAAGGAAAATTAACTGCTATGATACATTCTGAAGATTTTACAAATCATGACAGGATGGATCAGTCATCCATGGCTGTCCTTGACGATGACGATATAGATATATTCAAATATAAAACCTATGATTTCGATTATACCAACGTTAATGACCCCCTGCTTGAAAAAGAAATTTTTAAAGTGCTGGAAACTCACTTAAGTAAAAGGGGAATGGTAAGGGACCAGAATGATCCCGATATTCTTATTGTGATGACTTTTTATTCGGGCCAGAAAGAGCAATATGTCCCGCCTCAGCAGATAATAAGCACCCGTGTCAAAACCGTATATAACTGGAACTGGGGTTTTGTGCCTATGCCTATAACCGAATCAAACACACAACAAGGCTACACCGATATAACTTATCTTTCCAGCATCTCTTTAAAATTCCTGGATGCCCGCAAGATTGAAACAAGCAAACTGCCGCCGGTTATATGGTCAGGTTCTATATCCCAGGCTTCAAAAACAAAAACCGCTATCATTGAGCAAAGTGATGATCTTTTTGCTTTCCTGCTCTGGCAGTTTCCGACAGTATGGTTCCCGAATTCCGAATATTATTATTTTCTGCATTATTCATACACCGGTATAATATATAACCTTAATGACATGAGAACTATTGCCGAAGTCATTCCCGGGTCGCCTGCCGCAAATGCCGGGATTCAAAAGGGAGATGAAATTTTAAACATTCACTCAATAAAAATACCTGAAAAATACAGTGATGCCGGCAACAACAGATGGCCGTACATGGCTTACAGCGGCTCATACAGCGGATTAAGATATCTATTTCTGCAGTCAAATCTGGTTTTTACGCCTTACGGGAAAAAACCTCCCGAAACAATAAAATTTAAAATCAAACGCAACGGACAACCAATGAAGTTTGATGTGAAACCTGAAGACAAATTTATCTTTAAGCTCTTAAAGAATTAGGCACAATAAAAGACAAAATTTCTTTTTCAGCATCTAGCTCAAAAGGAATTCAGCTTCTTCTATGCTTTTCAGCTTGATAATTCTTAAAGATTTTGAATAATTCAGAATGTTATTGATCACATCCTGCCTCGGGGAATAAACTTTCTCGTTTTCTTCCAGTTTTTCAGACCCGATATTTAAGTTAAGAGAGTAATTTTGGCTCATAGGCAAATGTTTAAGTTGTTATTTTTATATAATAACGAACCAAAATTATTTTTATTGTATAAAATCTGAAATTTTTATATTGTTAAAGGCATCACTTATTGAACTTTTTTGCATCTTCTTTATACCAGTCCTGGATCATGGAAATAGCATCAAACCCATATTGATTTATATACTTTGAACGTTTTTGTTTATATTTTTCCAGTATTATCTGTGCATCATGGATTAATTTATTATCCTCTCCATTTAATGAATCTTTCATAGGTACTATATAAACAAATCTGTTAACCCCTTCACTGCTGAAATGTCTGCCGCCCGCCTGATAGTCAACACCTTCTGAAAAAACCGGAATTTCAACATTTTTCCTGTCTTTACCAATCCCTTCTGTTAAATTCCCGTCAGCCTGAGCATTTTCAAAGAAATCAACCGCATAATCAGGAAATCCGTACAAATATCCAAATGCCCTTGCTGAATATTTATTAAATGATGAATTTTCTGCATCCCAGATATTGAATAATTTACTCTTTATTTTTTCTACAAAATCTGAAGATGTATCAATACCAAAAGAATTAAAAAAAGAAGCTTTTTCACAGATTTTCTTACGCGTTAAATCTTTCCTGAGAATCAATATCTGAGGCATATAAATAATAGTATCCGCATTTCCGCTTGCAGATACCTGATAAGAAGATAAAAACTGAAAATAGAAAACACCATCGCTCATCTCGTTAAGGATCTTGGAATAAAGTTCTATTTTATCTATGAATTGTTTCTGATTCTTAATTGTACTCAAAGTGTCTTTATTAAAATATTTATTTTCCCTGTATATTGAAAGATCAACCATACTCATAGGCCTGATGTCACCTAATATTACATACAACCCAACACCATCCAGCATTTCTTCAAGTATTTTGTTTGCCTCTTTCCTGTGATTATCGGGGATATTACTGAAAGGAACATATGTAGAATAATTAACCTGTCTGCCTGTCTGGGCATAACAAACGGAAATGAGACCTAAAATAATAAATAAGATACGCTTTTTCATCTTTAATAGTTTTTTATTTTCAGCATTAAAAATAAATAATTTACCCTGATTAATTCACAAACTTAGTGATTTCTTTGTGTCTTAGAGCCTTAGTGGCAAAAAATTTCGCCACGAACCTGCCCGCCATCAATCTGGGGCTAACTGGCAGGCGGGGACACAAAGACACTAAGTTTCACCAAGATACACCAAAAATATATGCACTTTTTGAATTAAGATTACTACTTACAATTTTTTATACCGATAAAATAACATTTTTTTCCTTAATTAACTTTCTCAGGTTAATTAAAGCATAGCGCATCCTCCCAAGAGCAGTGTTAATACTGATATTATACTGTTCGGCAATTTCCTTGAAGCTCATATCAGCATAAAAACGCATGAATATTATATCTTTCTGTTCTTCAGGCAGAAGCTCCGTTAATTTTTTCACATCCTGAAGGATCTGCTCATTTATCATTTTATCCTCGACATTTTCATCACATATGCCGATAGTGTCAAAAATATCAAACTCCTCATCCACATTATTTGACACCACAGGAACTTTTTTGGCAACCCTGAAATAATCAATGCATAAATTATGAGCTATCCTCATCACCCATGGCAGAAACTTGCCCTCATCATTATACTTACCTTTCTTAAGGGTATTGATAACTTTGATGAAAGTGTCCTGAAAAATATCATTTGCCAGTTCTTCATCCCTGACAATCAACATGATACTTGAAAACACACGATCTTTGTAACGGAAAATAAGCCTCTCCAGACTGTTTTCATTACCATCTAAATATTGCTTAACCAGTTCATAATCGCTAATTAAACAGTTGTTCATAACAACCTCCTTTTTTATTTTAATATTTATAAAAAAGGTAGATATTTAGCCGATAATTTCTCTCCTATTTTTGAGGTTTATACTACTTCTTAAAGAATAAAAATAAACTTACTATATGGCAAATATATTTAAATCATTTTGAAAATGCAAATTTTTCCACACTTTTATTTCTAATACATAGACAATAAAAAACTCTAAAACGTTCCCAAAAAACCAAAACCAAACACACCCAACACA
>CAZSJF010000142.1:0-7401 GCA_964606705.1 uncultured Bacteroidales bacterium | reverse complement strand
TTGTATTCATTCATTTTTTCAAGTTACCTTTCTTGTCATATTCTACAGACTGGGTCTTTCCTTCATTATCTAAAAAATAATACAAATAATAACGACGGATTATTATTATCCTGAATAATAACCAATCATAATCTTTGTCGCATGCAATGACTTTTGTATCAGGAAATTGTTTTGCAAAATTATTCTGAACCGGCAATGGAAAATTACTGCAATTATTCTCATATAAATTTGTAGCAGAAGAAAGTGTATCAAAAGAAAGTGTTTCTGTAGAATCTTGTTTCCTTACTTTAAAAGTCACAGTACCGGTATCACTTTCCTGTGAACAGACAACGGATACAGAAATGATTAAACATGCAATTATTAATAATAGTTTTCCCATTTTTTGTTTTCAATTTATAAATATAACTGAGATTCTGAAAAAAGATACAAAGATTTGAAAAAAAATATCCACTTTCCACACCCCGTTTTTTACCAAATTCTCAACCAAACCTACCAAATACTAACTCAAAACCGCCAAATACTAATTGGCACTTGCTTTTTATTTCTAATGTTATTACTATTGTATAAATTTCTTTATCATAATTTATTAACTAAAAAATCAGACCTATGAAAAAATTAACACTTATCACCTCATTATTTTTTATTTTCCTTTGGGCAGAAGCACAGCAGGAAAATATTATCAAAGTCGATTCTAAGATAGACGAAATAACCTTATACATGAACGGTGCTGAAATAAGGCAAAGCAAAGAAATAAAGCTGAAGAAGGGCAGAAACAAGGTTGTCTTCCAGGGATTGTCAACCAGCCTTCAGCCAAACAGCGTTCAGGTAACAGTAGGCGAAACCGTTGAAATCCTATCCGTTTCAACAGAAACAGATTTTCTGAATATCGAAAAACTTGAGCCCCGCATAAATCAGCTCAAGGATTCTATTGAATCCTTAAAGGATTTGATAACATCAGTCAACAATCAGATTGACGCATTCAATGCAGAAAAAGCGATACTTACGAAAAACCAGTATATAGGAGGCCAGCAGACAGGTGTTTCCATCATAGAACTGCAGAAAGCCACTGACTTTTACAGGGACAGAACCCTTGAAATAAACAAATCACTGTCAAAACTCGAAAAACAACTTGCGGCACTTAATAAGAAAGTAGACCTCTTCAACGGGCAACTGCAGGAACTCAATTACAAAAACAATCCTGAAAGAAAAAATGTAATATTGGTCTTGTCATCTGCCATAGAACAAAGCACACCTGTCAAAATAAGATATATTGTAAATAATGCCGCATGGGCTCCCACTTACGACCTCATTGCAAAAGACATAAACAAACCCATAGATCTGAAATATAAAGCAAGGGTGCTTAATAATACAGGTATCAACTGGGACAATGTAAAACTTAAACTTTCTACAGGCGACCCTTCCTTAAGTGCATCCAAGCCTACATTAACAGCATGGACACTGAATTACTCATATGACGATTACGAGAATAAAGAAGGTTATGTCCAGACTCAGAATACAGGTGTTTATGATAAGCCTACGACTTCCGCAATTGGCGGTAGATATGAAAACACCGTGAATAATAATACAGGATACAATGAAGTGGAAGTGGCAGAATTAAGTTCCGAATTTGACATTAAAGAACCTTATGACATTCCTTCAGATGCAAAGCCTTATATCGTTGATGTCACATCTTACACCCTTGATGCCATATATGAATACTTTACCATTCCGAAAGTTGACAGGGATGCATTCCTTCTTGCCAAAGTGATAGGATGGGAAAAGCTGAACCTTGTCAGTGGGCCTGTCAATGTATATTACGGAGGAACATATATAGGAGAATCATCAATAAATACACGCTATGTTGAAGACACTCTCGACATATCTCTCGGAAGGGATAATAAGATCCTTGTCACAAGGACTAAAAAGGAAGACTTCTCCAGCAAAAAAATCATAGCCCTTGACAGAAAAGAATCTTTCACATACGAGATTATTATAAAGAACAACCGCACAGAGCCTATAGATATTGAATTGCAGGATCAGGTTCCTGTTTCACAGGAAAATGAAATAAAAGTGGAAATAGACGAAATCTCATCTGCCACAATGGATGCGCTTAACGGAAAACTGCACTGGAATGCTAAAATAAACCCGGGCGAAAGCGTGAAATACACTATAGCATTTTCTGTCAAATATCCGAAAAACAAAACCGTTCATATAAGAAAAACGAGGGCTATTCCCTGTATGAGTTTTTAAATATACAGGATGCACCAAGTTGCCGCGCCACGCCACGTTGTCCGTAGTTTCCAAATTACGGACAATGTAACGGTAGTCTCTCAGAGTATCATTTATTAAGTTTGAAGTCGGGAGACTTTGAAAAACGTGAGTTGATTTATTTACTTTTTGTGTTAATTTTCAATATTTTTGCATTTCAGGCGTTTTACCAATATGATTTCCGTGAATAAGACAAAAAATATTTTCTTTCTGTTTTTATCAGCAGTATTCACAAATATTTGTTTACTTTCATTCTCCCAGAATTACTCTGTTTCCGGAAAGATCATTGATTCACAGACAAAGGAAAACCTCGCCTTTGTAAATATCTCAGTCAACGGCAAAAATACGGGTGTTGCAACAGATATTGACGGCAAGTTCACTATAAAATCAAATGAGAATATTCAGTACCTTAAAATAAGTTATGTCGGATACAAGCCGCTTTCATATAACATTACAGATAAAACAGCAGGTGTTTTGATAAAGCTTGACAGGGCGGAAATAGAACTCTCAGAAGTCGTAATACACCCCGGAGAAAACCCTGCACACAGCATTATAAACAAAGCCGTTGAGAACAGAGATATCAATAATCCCGAAAACCTGCAATCTTTCTCTTACACTTCTTATAATAAAATGACCTTCACCTTTCAGGAAAAAGAAAAACCGGTCAAGCCATCTTCCGATACAATCAATAAAACCACTGACACCACTAAGGTTGACTCTGCAGACATAAAAATAAAAAAACTTATAAGCAAGCAGCATCTCTTCCTTACGGAAAGCGTTTCAGAAAGAAAATTCATATATCCCGACAAGAACAAGGAAACAGTGACAGCTTCAAGGACTTCAGGGTTTAAAATCCCGTTTATCACCATACTTGCCACACAGCTGCAATCTTTTTCATTCTATCAGAATGTTATAACAATAATGGACAGGAACTACATCAACCCTGTAAGCAATGGAAGTACAGAAAAGTATTTGTTCGTGATTGAAGATACAACATACAATAACAATGATACTGTTTATATAATATCTTTCCGCCCTAAAAAAACAAAAAATTTTGACGGGCTTAAAGGCGTCCTTTACATAAACACCGGCACTTATGCAATACAGAATGTCATAGCGGAACCATACGAGGATGCTTATTTTCAGAATTTAGGATATACAATAAAAATACAGCAGAAATACGAACAGGTTGAAGGGAAATGGTTTCCCATACAGCTGAACACCGATATCATTTATCTGATGCAGTCATCTTCATATGACCTTATAGGTTCTGGAAAAAGTTATCTTGAAAATATCAGGATAAACCCCGACCTATCTGAAGAAAAATTCAACAACGTAATATTAAAGGTTGATACAAATGCGGCGAAAAAGCCCGATGGATACTGGAATATGTACAGAACAGACTCTCTGACAAAAAAAGATATACGGACATATGAAAACATTGACAGCCTTGGCGAAAAACTTAAATTTGACAGGATAGGCCGTACCGTTTACAAACTTTCAAATAACAAACTGGGCTGCAAATTCTTCGATTTTGATCTGAACAAATTTATCAGAGCTAACAGATATGAGGATATTTATCTGGGTGTAGGCATACATACCAATGAAAAAAATTCAAGATTTTTCAATATCGGCGGCTACTGGGGATACGGATTTAAAGATGAAACTGCAAAATACGGCGGGGATATAAACTTTTTCATTAACAAACCCTCTGAACTGACACTTAATTTTTCTTATATCAATGATATCAGTGAAAGCGGCGGAGTTGAATTTTACAGAGACAACAGCCTCATAAGCACTGAAAGGATAAGGGACGTATTTGTCAACGTGATGGATAAAATCGAGAAAAAAGAAGCAAGGATAAGTTTCCGTACGCTGAGATATATGAATGCATTTGTTGCTTTAAGCGACTACACAAAAACTGCAACAAATGATTATACTTACAAAGATATGAGGTGTTTTGAGGACCCAGAAACAACAATGCCTTTTAACAAATTCCACTTTACCGACATTTCCATTGGTTTCCGTTATGCTTATAAAGAAAAATACACTGACGTAGTTGGTTACAGGATGCCGTTAAAAACAAAATATCCTGTTATCTGGGTACAATACACGAGGGGACTTCAGTACTACAACTTTTTGTTTAAAGGACGATTCGATTATAACAAAATAGACTTTAAACTCCAGAAATCATTTTACATCAAATATCTCGGGCAATCAAGTTTTCAGCTTGTTTCAGGATATTCTGACGGCAACCTTCCCTACTGCAACCTTTATACAGGAAGAAGTTCTTTTGTAAAAGGCTTTCCTGTGTATGCAAGCAACTCTTTTGCCACTATGCGCATGAATGAGTTCCTTTCGGATAAATACGCTGCACTGTTTTTCACGCATAACTTTAAAAAACTTCTGCTTAAGACAAAATTTTTCCAGCCGCAGCTTGCAGTTGTCAATAATATAGTCTTTGGTACACTTAATTATCCTGAAAGTCACAATAACATATCTTTCAAAACACTTGAAAAAGGTTATTACGAATGCGGTATTACTTTGAACAGTTTGTTTACAACATCCAGAAACAACAGCAAAAATCCTTTATCTTCATATGGAGTAGGTGTATTCTACAGATACGGGCCATACTCTTATGATAATATAAATAATAACTTTGCATTAAAACTGACCCTTGTTATTACCAATCTGCAGTAAATATTAATTTTGTGGTCTTAACGAATGAAATAATTAAATAGAGGTATAAAGGTATATGGTATATGGAAGATTAGGGTATAGAGCATGGGTATAGAATTATGAATTAAAACATTTAAATCTTATTATCAATGAAAACATATATATTATTCCGTTCTCCCTTATACCTCTATACCTTTATACCTTTACAATGAGCCTTTTTGAAGATACATATAAAACAATATCAGGTAATTCGGAAGGGATATTCAAAGACCGCGGCAGTAAATTCATTGCTTATGCTTTCCCTGTAATTAGTGAGGAAGATGTCAAACAGCACCTGAGTAAAATAAAAAAAGAACACCATAGTGCAAGGCACCATTGTTTTGCATACCGGCTGGGGCATGATAAATCTGCATACAGGGTGAATGATGACGGCGAGCCTTCAGGAACAGCAGGAAAACCCATATATTCACAGATACTTTCTCATGACCTGACTAACATTCTTATTATCGTAGTGCGTTATTTCGGTGGAACACTCTTAGGTACCGGCGGACTTGTAAATGCATACAGGACATCTGCTAAAGAAGCTGTTGAAAATAACAAAATCATCACTAAAACTGTTAACGAGCAGTATGAAATAACCTTCAGCTATCCTGAAATAAGCCCTGTGATGAAAATATTAAAAGAAGAACAAGTCAAAATCATTTCTCAGAAATCAGAGATGAACTGTAATATCATTTTTACAATAAGAAAAAATAGTGCAGGTAAAATTCAGGATAAGCTAAAAACTATAAAAGGACTAACACTCAAATACCTCAAAACAATCTGATAAATTTCCAACTCCAAACTCCGAACTCCAAACTCCAAACTTTTTTTACACCTATCACTCCCACTCTATCGTAGCAGGCGGTTTGGAGCTTATATCGTAAACAACCCTGTTCACGCCTTTTACTTTGTTAATAATGTCACTCGACACTTTGGAGAGAAAATCATAAGGCAAATGCACCCAGTCGGCAGTCATACCGTCAGTTGATGTTACAGCCCTGAGCGCAACTACATTCTCGTATGTACGCTCATCACCCATAACTCCGACAGTCTGCACAGGAAGCAGTATAGCAGCAGCCTGCCACACATCATCATACAGGTTGTTTTCTTTTAAAGCATTTATATAAATATGATCCACTTCCTGCAATATCCTGACTTTTTCTTCTGTTACATCACCAAGTATCCTTATTCCCAATCCAGGCCCCGGAAACGGATGCCTTTTAAGGAAACCATCGGATAATCCGACTGTCCTGCCTACCTTACGCACTTCATCTTTAAAAAGTAAATTCAGCGGCTCAACAACTTTTAGCTTCATATAATCAGGCAACCCGCCTACATTATGGTGTGACTTTATAGTAGCAGACGGACCTCTGACGGAGACAGATTCTATCACATCAGGATATATAGTCCCCTGCGCAAGCCATTTAACATCCTTGATTTTGTGAGCTTCTTCATCAAAAACTTCTATAAAAGTTTTGCCTATTATTTTACGTTTTTTTTCAGGTTCGGAAACTCCCTTAAGAGCTGTATAAAATTTATCCTTTGCATCAACACCTCTTACATTCAGTTTCATATTCTTGTATGAATCCAGCACATCAACAAACTCATTTTTCCTGAGCAGGCCATTGTCAACGAATATGCAGTGAAGGTTGCTTCCTACGGCTTTGTTAAGCAGTACTGCCGCAACAGACGAGTCAACGCCTCCTGACAAAGCAAGTATGACCTTATCCCCTTTCAGTTTATCTTTCAGTGATTTTATTGTACTCTCAGCAAAAGATTCAGGTGTCCATGAGCTTGAGCATCCGCATATACCAATAACAAAATTCTTCAGCAATACCTGTCCTTCAGTTGTATGGTAAACTTCAGGGTGAAATTGAGTCCCATAAAAATTCTCTCCTTTTATCCTGAATGCAGCTGTTTTCACATCATCAGTGCTTGCTATCACTTCTATTTTACCGGATAACTCATTTATAGTATCACCATGTGACATCCACACCTGCTTTCCTGTATTCATACCTTTAAGCAACTCACAAGAACTATCAATATAATTAAGCTTAGCCCTGCCATATTCGCGTATCTGTGAATGTATCATCTTTGCCCCGCTCTTCACTGCCATCATCTGTGCACCGTAACAAAATCCGAGCACAGGAAGATTTTTCTGAAAAACCGCAAAATCTATATCAGGGGCATCTTTATCTCTAAGCGAAAACGGACTTCCTGACAATATAACTCCCTTGACAGAAGAATCCAACTCCGGCATCTTATTGAAAGGATATATCTCGCAGTAAACATTCAGTTCCCTTATCCTACGGGCTATAAGCTGGGTGTATTGTGAGCCGAAATCAAGTATTATTATTTTTTCCTGCATATTTTTTTCTTTAACAGTAGTGGCGACAATAACCTGATGACCTG
>CAZSJF010000141.1:0-7407 GCA_964606705.1 uncultured Bacteroidales bacterium | reverse complement strand
AAATTTAAGTATCACCGCATCATCAGAAGTAACTCCGCTCAAAGATCCCTGATAATAAGTACCTGCATCAAATACAGGAAAATTTGTCGAGAAACTGTAACCTGAAACAAAAATATTACCTGATGCATCTGCAGCTATGCCATTTCCCATATCAGCAATTGAACCACCATAATATGTACCCCACTGCCTTACACCATTATTATCAAATTTTAAAATAAAAATATCCTGTGTACCCACACATGTACCTTGATAAAAAGCCCCGCCCCCCGGATCAAGTGTAGGAAAATCTAATGAAGCAGCATCACCTGTAATCAAAAAATTTCCCTGATTGTCTGTTGAAACAGCATAAGATACCTCACTATTACTTCCGCCATAATAAGTACCCCATACCAATTCCATAGGAGGGTCGATAACAAGAGTCTGGCTTTTATTATAACTACCAAGTTTAAATTCTATTTCATTTTCTTTTACTTCATATCCGGAATTTATTTGTTTACCTGTTTCTTTTTCATAGCATAATAACTCACCTTCTATTACCTTGCCAAAAGGAGTTTCAATAAGAAGTTTGGAGCCTGCATGACCAGCAGGCAGGCAGGTTTCAAGTTTCAAGTTATCTGCGCCTTTATATGATATTTTTATATTATCAGGATTGGCTCCAGGATGCAACACAAAATCATATTTTAATCCTTTTGTATCACTCACATATACTACCCAGTCTATATCAGGATAAACGTTCTTTACAGTTATTTTCTTATATGTTCTCACATTTAATATTCCATCGGGACAATGGGCGAGATAATAGTTAAAATAACCTTGCCGCAACTCATCTTCAACAATTACATTTTCTTTACTGATCACTGCCCCTGTAATTTCCATATCAAGCCTGCACCATTCGATTTTTTGCGGTTCAGATGATTTTTTACCAGCATATCCTGAATCCAGAAAACCATCCTGTAAAAATTTCCGGACACTATCCTGCTTATCATATTTCAGCAAAACATAAGTTATTCCTTTTGTAGTAATATAAACATCAGTATTTTTAAGTGAAGTTTTAAACAGGACAAAGTCTGCAGGATTACCTTTATCATCAATATATTGCCCTTTGTTTTCAATGAAACCGAAAGCATTGGACGACATATACATGTTTATTTTTTCCTGCGGAATAATACTTTTGTTATTATCAGAGAATGAATACAAAAAAATAATTTGCATTACAAATGTCAATATTACAACTTTATATCTTTTCATATTTTCAGAATATAATAAATCAAATTTTATCTCAATAAATTTACATGTCCGTACTTTTTCTTTTTCTCCGAACTATCAACATCTTTATAGCTTATAAAGTATACATATACTCCTAAAGGACACAGTTTCCCCTGACATTTTCCATTCCACCCTTCATTTACATCTGTTGTATGAAATATATCCTGTCCCCACCTGTCATATATATGCATCTCAAATTCCGTTATATTTAAAGCTACAGGCATAAATTTATCATTTCTGGTGTCTCCGTTTGGCGTAAAACCATTGGGTACATATAATGCTGATGTCGGGCACAATATTATATCTATCGTGTCACTTTCCGTTCCGCAATCATTTGTTACCATTACCCAATAATCACCCTGAGTTGTTACTATATAGGTTTGTGCCGTACTATTATCCTGCCATGCATATGTATATCCTGCTCCTGCATCTAATATCATTATTTTCCCTGATTCTATACATGTGTCTATTCCTAAATCTACCACCGGCACATCATTTATTGTTATAACTATTTCATCTGTATTGGTACAATTATTATTATCAATGCCGGTTACTGTATATGTCATACTTGTCAAAGGGGAAATAACTATTGAATCTATTGTAGCTCCGGTATTCCATAAATAGCTTATTCCTCCCGTTGCTTTCAGGGTTGTATCTTTTCCTTCACATACTGATATGCTTCCAAGTATTTCTATAGCTGGCAATAAATACACATTAACTGTAACTTCATCGGAGTCAGTACATCCGTTGTCATCAACAGTAACTGTATATGTTGCCGTGATTGCAGGTGTGACATTTATTATTGCACCGGTAGAGGTTGTATTCCACTGATAAGCAGTACCGCCGGAAGCTGTCAGTATTGCTGTTTCTCCGCTGCATATTATCTGGTTTGCTCCTGCCTCTGCCGTGGGTAAATCAGTAACTGTTACCGTCACATCATCAGTATCAGTACATCCTATGCTGTCTGTTACTATTACGGTATATGTAACATCAATAAGCGGAGCAACTGTTATTGACTGGGAAGTCTCAGTGGTGTTCCAAATATACGAATCACCTCCTGAAGCCGTTAATGTGGCTGTATTTCCATCACACACACTCACATCGTTTCCAGCATCAGCAGGCGGTATACTTACTTCTAATTTTGCTACAGGACTTATATCAACACCGCAAAAATTATTTATCACACAAGAATACGAACCGGTATCAGCATACGAAACAAAACTTATAGTATAAAAACTATCTATTGCAGAAGGTATAGTATCCCCGTTAAACAGCCACTGATAATTGACAGTATCTATGCTTTTTGCTTTGACTGTGAATGTTACGCTGCCTCCCAGACAAACTGTTTCAGATTGCGGAATAGAATCAAACAGAAGTTGACATTGATCAAGTTTTGCAATAAAAGCACCTCCCAGATATAATATGGTAGGATCGAAATTCATCTGAGTACTATTTAAATACCCCACATGATAAACATCTTTATTTTTATCAACCGTAATACTTCTTCCATAATCAAAATATGAAGTACCACCGTTAACATAACCACCGGCAGCTACTGCCCAAAACACATTTCCCGAAGGATTATATTTTGCGACAAATACTTTTCCCCCGGTACTGTTAGGTAATGTGATAGTGTCAAATGTTATACTTGAACTTGCAAATTCACCTGTAATATATATATTCCCATCAATATCGGAAGCAATTCCATAGCCATAATCATTATCATCACTACCAAGTGATTTTGCCCACATTTCATTTCCTGATGCATCATATTTTGCAAGAAAAATCCTGTTGTAACCAGGAGATGGATTATTTATGATTATACCATTAAAATCCATACTTGAACTCTGAAACCATCCGACAATATAAACATTATGATTAAAATCGGAAGCTACACCACAACTTTTATCAAAGTCACTTCCCGCGGCTGTTTTAGCCCACGTAACATTTCCGTTAACATCATATTTAACAACAAATATTTCAGGATCAGAAGGAACAGGATTTATCAAGGTATAGCTCCCGAAAGTAATAGAATTGCCTCTATAATCCCCTGTTACATATATGAATCCGTTATTATCAGAGCTTATACCAAAAGCTTCATTGATTGGCCCTGTCACTGTTGCTTTATCAGCCCATACAGCATTACCGGAATTATCAAATTTAGCAGCAAAAACCGGGTTATTGCTGCCTGCATTATTAAGAGTAATACCGTCGAAAGAAATTGCAGTTAAAAAAGTGCCTGCAAGATAAATATTACCTATCTCATCGGTAGTAAGGCAATAAGCCTCGTCATTATCGGTACCTCCAAAACCTTTTGCCCATATTACATTACCAGAAGAGTCAAGTTTCGCCAGAAAAATATTAGATTTACTCCAAGCGTTAGGGCCCCCGTCAGGATTTGTCAATATATTTCCACCCAAATCAAATGTGGTATTTCTATACATTCCCGTTATAAAAATATTACAATTATTATCTACTGCGATACCGTAACTTTCTTCGGAACCAATTCCCCCAAATGATTTAACCCATATTAAATTTCCTATGGAATCATATTTTGCAACAAACAAATCATATCCTGTAGCCCCTCCTGCATTATTTATTACCGTATCATCAAAGTTAACCGAAGAAACCCTGAAAGCACCAGTATAATAAACATAACCCGCATTATCAGTAATTACGCTTCTACCATATGCATTACTATATCCGGTTGTATTTTTAGACCATACCCATTCCGGGCTCTGTGCAAATGAAAATAAGGATAGATAAATTAAAAATATTGCAAATATATACCGTCTCATAATTTTCAAAATCTTATATATCAATTTTATTTTAATAAAGTTACACATCCGTATTTTTTCTTTTTTTCTGAACTATCAACATCTTTATAGTTTATAAAGTATATATATACCCCTGAAAGACATAGTTCTCCCTGATACTTTCCATTCCACCCACCATTTATATCTGTTGTATGAAATATTTCCTGTCCCCACCTGTCATATATATACATTTCAAATTCATTAAGGCTTATCCATAAAGGTTTAAAAACATCATTCAATCCATCTCCGTTTGGAGTGAATGTATTCGGCATCCATATTGCAGACACCGCACAAACATCTATATTTATTGTATCTGATGTTGTTCCACAAGTATCTGTTATCTGCACATAATAAATTCCTGAATCACTTACTGTATAAGTATTATTACTGCTTGCATCCTGCCACAAATAACTGTCAAAGCCCGCACTTACAAAAAGGTTTAATAAATTACCCGAGACAATACATGTATCAATTCCCAAATCAGCAAAAGGAGTATACCCTATCGCCAGATATATTGAGTCTCTTTTCGAACAATTGTTAACATCAGAAACTTCTACCCAGTACATACCTGTAGTGTTTACTGATATATTCTGCACTGTGCTTCCGTTTTGCCACAGGTAACCGCTGTATCCACTGCCTGCATCTATATTATACGAAGAACCCTGATTTATGCAAACATTTGTATCATTTCCAATATTTATGACAGGAGGAGAACCAATATTAATATCTATTGTGTCGGAATAAGGAAAACATCCTTTTTGCACCTGCACCCAGTATGTTCCTGAAGAAGATACTTCAATTGCTTGAGTAGTCGCAGATGTTGACCATAAATAATCGGCATTGTCAATATTTGCAGCAAGAGTAATAGTATCACTAACACATAATGTTTTATCAGGGCCTAAATTCAAACTATCATTTGTATTACCGGTCAAACTATTCCCTCCCAGCCAGTATGTACAGGAATTTTGCCCCGCGCCCGGATTCCCGAATAAAGCATAAGTAAATCCGGTAAAACCGCTGTCACATTCTATCGTCTGCACACCAGTACTCAAGTCTATCTGCGCATAAGAATATTCAGGATTCGACGTAAGGGCATAAAATTGAGCAGCAATGGGACTACCATTGTAATAAACGTCATTAACAAAAGCTGTTTTCGTGATAATATTACAACCGTCATATCTGCCATTAGAAGGTATGGTGTTATATTTTGTTTCAAAATTACTTATGGTGTATACCTGCATCTGACTAACCGGGTGTATTAATGTCATCTCAGGGTCTCCGAATGAATATGACAGATGAGAATCATTACTTTTCTGAAAAAGTGTTACACTAACAGGTTTGTCAGAAGTAATATAAGGGATATTAAACATAATAGTATCTATATATTCTTTTGAGTCCAATACTCCTGTGATATTACCGTCAACACATACGGCAGTACTGTCATAAGCTGCCAAAATTCTTATAAAACTTTCATTAATATTTTTATAGGGTACTATTATATATTCTTTCCCCCATTTGTTTACCGGCAACATTTGCTGATACAGATTATCTGCACAGCAATTACAATTTCCAATATAAGTTCCTGAATTTCCGGAAAAAACAGCAAAATTTTTAGGTGGATTATTTAATGATTTTACAGTTGAGCCTGTCATATCGCGTTTGTCCAGATCTATACCCGGTGGACTGGCCCATGCCGAATTATCGGTAATCCCCCCTACAGTATAAACCTGCCCTTTATTCAATGTAACTGTAAAAGGAGTATTGGCCAAATGTCCGCTTTTTGTATTATTAACAGGTGTTATTTCAACAATAGTATTATCTTCTATTGCCACAACTCCAAACTGGCTTTGCGTCCATGTATTAATGGTTATTGTATAATCACTTTTATAGTTAAAATATGAAGTGACCATATATTCACTTCCTAAAGTTTCTACAGGGAATAAAACAGAACCACAATCTGCACCTCCGCCAAAACTTGTTGCATGCACTGAAACAGGATTATCAGCAACTATTTTCAACGCGATATCTAAAATCGTTTCTATCACATCCGGATTATAAGCCCCAAGAATATCTATAGTTGCAGGAGTTGAAGGAGTAACATTAAAATTCTGCGACCACCCGGTAAGAGGACATGAAATTGTTCCTGAAGCTGTAACATCTGAGGTTATCTGAACATCGCCATATTTCATAGACGGATTATTAAAATCTTCCTCAGGTAATAATGTAAACCAGAATTCCGTACCTTTTGTTGAATAATTTTGAGAAAAAGAACAAAACGATAATAATATAAACAACAATAATATTAATCGTTTCATATTTTCTATTACTTAATAATATTTATAATATCAACATTAAATTTATTCAAAATAATCCAAAAAACAAAATTCCTCTCCACCTTATTCCTTACTGAACAATATCTCTTTGATATCACTTATTATCTTTTTAGACAGGCATTCTGCTTTTTCCATATAATCGCTTTCAGCATATATTCTTATAACAGGCTCTGTATTTGATTTTCTGAGGTGCACCCATTCCTTGTCAAATTCTATTTTTACACCGTCAACAGTATTTACAGGCTGTTTTTTATATTTTTCTTTTATTTTTTCCAGTATTGCGTCAATATCCACATCCTGTGAAATGGTTATTTTATTTTTAGACATACAATAATCAGGATATTCATTTCTCAGATCAGAACACCTTTTCCCTGATTTTGCAAGATATGTTAAAAACAATGCTATTCCCACCAGGGCATCCCGGCCATAGTGCAGTTCAGGATAAATGACCCCGCCGTTTCCTTCACCTCCTATAACTGCATTTTTTTCCTTCATCATTTCAACAACATTGACTTCTCCTACAGCAGAAGCATAATATTTACTCCCCATCTTTTCCGTAATATCCTTCAATGCCCTTGTTGATGACAGATTTGACACTGTATTTCCTTTTTTATTTTTCAGCACATAATCGGCAACTGCAACTAGGGTATATTCTTCCCCGAACATACTGCCGTCTTCAGAGACTATTGCAAGCCTGTCAACATCAGGGTCAACGGCAAAACCCACGTGAGCTTTGTTCTTAACGACCATTTCTGATATCTCCTCCAGGTTTTCCGGCAAAGGTTCCGGATTATGAGGAAATAATCCCGTAGGCTCGCAATACAACTCCTCAACTTTTTCAACCCCCAGGGATTTAAGGAGCAAAGGGACGGCAATACCTCCTGTTGAATTAACACAATCAATGACTACGCTGAACTTTGCTTTTTTTATAGCTTCTAACACCCTTTTTCTTTTCTCAATTCTGCCAACACAAACCAAACACACCCAACACA
>CAZSJF010000140.1:5128-7411 GCA_964606705.1 uncultured Bacteroidales bacterium | reverse complement strand
TGTGTTGGGTGTGTTTGGGTGTTGGTTGGCACCCTGCTGTGCCCGATGATCGATGCGAGAAGGATGGAAGTATATTGCGCAGTTTATGATAATTCAAATAATACTGTAAGAGACATCAGGGCAGAAATAATCGACAGGAGTTCCTTTAAGGATATTCTGGACATGCATAAAATATTATTTTTCGGCAACAGTATTTTAAAATGCAAAAATATTATACAACACAAAAATGCTTCTTTTATAGACGACATATACCCTTCCGCATCCGATATGGTTGAGCCGGCTTATGCTAAATATAAAGACAAAGCTTTTGAAGATGTTGCCTATTTTGAGCCATTCTATTTAAAGGATTTTATAGCAGGTAAACCAAAAGTGAAAGGACTGAAATAACAATATCCTTCCTTATCATTTATATATTTTAAGCTGATCCAGCATAAATGCAAACTCAAGGGCTGTTTCCCTGTACGGTTCAAATCTGCCCGAAGCTCCGCCATGTCCAACATCCATATTGGTATGCAACAGTATAATATTATCATCAGTTTTCATATCTCTAAGTTTTGCAACCCACTTGGCAGGTTCCCAATACTGCACCTGAGAATCATGCAATCCGGTGGTTACAAGCATTGCAGGATAATTTTTCTTTTCCACATTATCATAAGGTGAATAAGAGAGGATATAATCATAATACTTTTTCTCATTAGGGTTACCCCACTGGTCATATTCTCCTGTTGTAAGCGGAATGGTTTCATCCAGCATGGTTGTTACAACATCAACAAAAGGCACCTGGGCAACAACAGCTTTAAAAAATTCAGGCTTCATATTAATAACAGCTCCTATAAGCAACCCTCCTGCACTGCCTCCCATGGCAAAAAGTTTATCTTTATCCGTATATTTCTCATTTATAAAATATTCCGCACATGCAATAAAATCGGTAAAAGTATTTTTCTTGTTCAGCATCTTTCCGTCATCATACCACTGCCTTCCCATATCCACCCCTCCTCTGATATGTGCAATTGCAAAAATAAAACCCCTGTCAAGCAGGCTCAATCTGGCATAGTTAAAACCAGGGTCAATACATATGCCATAGGAACCATAACCATATAATAATAAAGGGTTGCTGCCGTCTTTCCTTATTCCTTTCCTGTATACCAGAGAAACGGGTATCTTTGCCCCATCTCCGGCAGTCACATATACACGTTCTGATTTATAATTGTCAGGATTAAAATCACCCACAACTTCCTGTCGTTTCATCAGCACTTTTTCCTTTGTATTCATGTTAAAGTCATATACAGAACGGGGCATTGTAAGCGATGCATAATCAAAACGCAGAGTGTCTGTATTAAATTCCATATTAACAGAAATACCTGTAGTATATGTTTCCTCGTCAAAATTTATAAGGTATTCCGACATATCAGCCCATTTAATGACACTAAGCTGTGTAAGACCTTTATTCCTTTGGCCGATAACCATGAAATCCCTGAATATTTCCATATCTTCAAGAAGCACATCATCACGGCAAGGTATCACCTCTTTCCAATTTTCCTTGCCCGGGCTGCTTATACTGGTTTCCATCAGCCTGAAATTTTTGGCTTTGTAGTTTGTTAGGATATAAAATTTGTCTTTATACTGTAAAACAGAATATTCATGTTCTTTTTCCCTGGGCTGTATTATTTTAAATTTACTATCCGGCTTATCAGCACTTATAAAACGGCATTCATTAGACAAGGTACTGCCAGAACCTATTATAATATATTCTTTTGATTTGGTCTTATATACAAAAACATCAAAAGTATTATCCTGCTCATGATAGACCTCTGCATCTTTGGAAACGTCAGTACCTATGACATGTTTAAAAACTTTAAACGGACGCAGGTCCTTATCCTTAATTGTATAAAAAACGGTCTTATTATCATTAGCCCATGCTACAGAACCTGATGTATTAAGAATCTTATCTTTTAATACTTTCCCTGTTGCCAAATCCTTAAAACAGATAGTATACAGCCTTCTGCTGAAAGTATCAACGCCGTATGCAATAATATTGTTGCTTTTACTGACATCTATTGTACTAACATCATAGTAGCTATGGCCCTTAGCCATTTCATTTACATTCAGCATAATTTCTTCCTTTGCTTTAAGGCTTCCTTTTTTTCTGCAATAAACAGGATATTCATTTCCCTCCTCGAATCTCGTATAATAATAATAGCCATCCATTCTGTATGGCACAGACATATCTGTCTGCTTTATCCTTCCTACAATTTCCAAAACAACACCAAACACACCCAACAC